>QHOP01000118.1 GCA_003219345.1 Verrucomicrobiota bacterium | reverse complement strand
TCGCCGAGCATGCCGGAATTGCGAAACGACTCCTTCGTGCTCCCCTCCGTGAACCACGTGTGCTTCCGGAGCAATTCCTCCAGGGTCGCCATCCGCTCCAAGTAGCGCGACAGCTCCGGGACGGGCGGACGGCTGATGTGCAGTAGACCGCTGCCGTCGTTGTGCAGTTCCATCGCGAGATGCGGCGCCCGACCCGCCTTCACCATCCTTTCCAGCCACTGCTCCAGCGCGAAATTCTCCGGGGCAAGCTGCAGGTCTGCCGGCTTGTCCCAGTTTCGGTTCAGGTCCTTGCCCTTTAAGTTGAATCGCGTGCGGCCAAGGACCACGCCGTCCTTGTTCGCCATCGGCAAGACATAAACGCAGTAACGCTGCAGATATTTCCTCGCCTCCGCGTCGTCCTTGAGAAGTTGGTGGACCAGTCCTTCCACGACCCAGTTGCCGCCGGGCTCCCAGGCGTGCGCCCGGGCGCGGAGGAACACGCGGAACGACGCCTGAGGATTGCCCACGCGGAGTATCTCCAGTTCGCGCCCCTGAACCGTCCTGCCTATGACGGTGAGCTCCACAAGCCGATTCGTGCGGATGCCGGCCAGGAATCGGTCGAGGTCGGACAGGCGGTAAGGCTCCACGCGGGCGACGTAAAGCCGCGGGCCGGGCATCTCCACGTGCAGCCGAACGCGGTTCTCCGGCAGGCTCTCCAACGGAACCGACTTCCATGCGCGACCGTCCTCCGAGATGACGACCGCCTTCAACTCGCGGGCGACCGAACCGCTGACCCCGTTCCACACGTTGTCGAGATTCCTGAACTCGATCGTCAGTCTTGAACCCGGCTTCGCGTGAAGCTGAAAATGAATATGCCCGGCGGCGCGATTCGGGGAGGAACGCTCTTGATCGTAGAGCAGATGGACGAGGACCGTGCCGTCCGGCGCAAAGTCATACCACACCGGCGAGGCATTCTCGAAGCTGGTATCGATGAACTCCAACGGATGATTGGTGATCGTGACCGGAGATTTCGCCGGCTCATCGCCGAACGTGGCCAGCGTAGTCACCGCAAAAGCGAGAGCAACGAGTAAGTGCGTTCGTGGCATGGCGTGGCAATACATACCTCTTCAAGGTGATGCCGTTCCGTCGAACTGCTCATCATTGAGGCCGGTGCGTTCGCTCAACTTCACCGACAGTTTCCTGCCTTGATCGCCGAAGACCAGGTTGAAACGGTAGCAGTTAATTCCGCCGACGAGGTCCAATTGCAGGAGGAAGGTATTATCGTTCAGCCATTGCCCTTGGGTGTTACAGGGCAGATTAACCAGCGTGTTGGTCGAAAAACGCCCCACGCCGTCCAGGCCCAGTCGATAGCTCTCGCGATGCCCGTCCCAAATGAGTTCGGCATGAGCTTCGGCTGAACCATCGAACTTCACGCTGACCGCAGAGAGGTTAAGTGCGTTGGCAGTCACGTTGAACGTCTTTCCAGAAATGAGTCCGGCGATGGAAGGGAGTTTGGGAACAGGCCGGGCTGCCGCAGACTGGGCTGCCTCCGCGATTCGTCGTCGAAGGTCGGCCTGGGCCTGGGTATTGGCAGGCAACTTGTCGTCTGATTTGAGCGCCTTGAGAATGAATGGCGCGAGGTCTCCCGGTTCAAAGCCGCCGCCGGTGAATACCAGCACGAGGTCTTTCGCCGGCCAGACATTGATTCGCTGCCCGCCGCGTCCAACGGCTTCAAACATGCCTGGGTAGTCCTTACCTTTGACCCACCAGAAGTAGCCGTAGTGGTCACTATTGCTGGTCCGCTCGACGTGCGCGCGCGTCGCTTTGCGAACCCAGGCTTCGGAGATGACCTGACGATTTCCCCATCTTCCGCGTTGGAGGAAGAGCTGCCCAAGTTTGGCCATGTCCCGCGGGTGCAACTGGAGGTCGCCCCAGCCATGATTGTTGCCGTGGGCATCGGCGGGCCACACGACGTCGTGGATGCCGAGCGGCGCGAACAGCTCGCGGCGGGCGAAGGCCAAAGCGTTGGTGCCAGTAGTTTGCGTGAGAATGGCGGACAAGAGGTGGCAGTTGCCGCTGCAGTACGCCCACCTTGTACCGGGCTCAGCGATCATTGGCAAGTCGAGCATGAACCGCGTCCAATCGGCGCTGCGGCGCATCTCGAACAGTCGAGCTTCCCTCGGCTCGAAGCCGCAGTCCCAGCCGGCTTGCATGGTGAGAAGATGTTCGAGGGCGAGTTTTCGCTTTCGCGCGTCGAGATTTGCAGCAACGCGCCCTTGCAGCACGCTCATCACGGACTGTTGCACGTCCGGTAAAAAACCTTTCTCAACCGCCAATCCGATGAGCGTTGAGGTGACGCTCTTGGTGACAGATGCCACGTCGTGCCGCGTCCCGGCTGAGTAAGGATAGAAGTAAGCATCCAGCACCAAACGGCCGTGTCGAACGATTTGCACGCTATGTACGGGAATTCCGCGTTCCCGTACCAAGTCGAACATTTCCGCAAGCGGCGCCGAATCCAATCCGACTTCTTCAGGCGTGCCAGTGAGCCATTCGGAGTTTCGTTCTCCTACCGCGCCGTTCGCCGCGCTGACCCGGACGCTCAGAGCAAGCGTGAGCGCGGCCACAGCAATGAGCCGGCGGAATTTCAGCAAATGACGGAAGTCGAACTCGACGGCTGGCATAAAGAGAATGGACTGAGGGTTGGGTCTTGAGAACTGAGCGTCAACTCATTATTCCAAAGTAAGCATCCTTCTTCCTGCTCACGGCCACGAGGTTGAGGTCACAAATCACCCGGTTTCCGGCCCGGTCGCCGGCTGCGATTGTCGTTGGCGCTGTCCTGTACGAAGACGCGAATCGGCTTCGGCTCAGCGCCGCGAAGGATTACGAGCGTGCAACCGGCGCAAAGGCCGGAGTAAACTCCATCTGTGATTGACGCAGCATCGTTCAGAAACGTCCGTCTGCGTGGTGGATATGTCATCGCCGAGATCGAGTTTACCCGTGAACCGTTGGTGGATGCGCTCGGACGTGAAGCGGCCGCGCAGACACGGATTGTTGGAAATGAGTTTCGTTTGATGATTCGCGCCGACCTGGATGAGCAGGAATTGTCCATCACATTGTATCACGAGATTCTGGAGGCCGCGTCCGTCGCCAGCCTGCATCCGCCTTCGGCCGTGGCAGAATTCAACGAGGGCGACTTCGAACGAGCCGCTCAGACCTGGCACGAAAAGTTGGGCGTGGTCACGCCGGAAAAGCTCAACGACATGTTGCAATCCTTCGGTTTTCGCGGAGAGTAAGGACATGGTTGACCGCAGCAAAATCCAGATCGACCTGATCAAGCTGGTCAGCGGTGAGCGACTCGTGCGCCTCACGGAGCCGCGCTCCGGACTGGCGCTGGAAAAGAAGCTCGATCCGAAGCGGTCTGTCGTCCGCCAGAAAGAGCAACTCCTCGGCGTGTTTGAAGCGGCGCTGGCGCGGGCGGAAGCGATTACAGCGTAAACCAACGCTGCGAAACGCACGCTGCTCGAATTCACTTCGGATAATCGCGCCACAGCTAGCGCAGGGTGTCGGGGAGGAACGTTTCGCCGGCCCACACGAAAACGCGAATGCGTTTCCAGTGGGCGTTGCAAACAACAGTTTTCAAGTTCGGGCAAAAGCATTTGACGCCCATCCGCAGGAGCATAAAGTCACCGCCCATGAACTGGACGCAAACGCAGTTCTCGTCTCACTCGCGCACTCTTTGACCAGCGCCACAAAAATTACGATCCACGTTCCCGGGCCGCTGCGCGACTGTTGCGCGGGCGCCGCGGTGCTGGCGCTTTCGGCGACAACCGTGCGCGCCGTGCTCGAGGAGCTTGAGCGCCGCCATCCGGCGCTCCACCGCAGCATCTGCGACGAGACTGGAACCGTGCGCCGGCACATCAATCTGTTCGTCAACACTCATCACATGCGCGACCGCAATGGGCTCGATACGCCGCTCGCCCCGGGCGACGAGGTCACCATCCTGCCCGCGGTCTCCGGAGGTTAACTATGGCAAATCGCGTTCTGCTCAGCATTGGCACCAAGAAGGGCCTGTTCGTGGCCGAGTCGCCGAAGACCCGGCGCCGCTTCGCGCTGCGCGGCCCGTTCGGTCCGGGCGTGGCGGTTTACTCCGCGCTGATCGACCCGCGCGGCACACCGCGAGTTTACGGATCGAGTTGCAATGCCTTCTTCGGCATGAAGGTCCTGTGCTCGACCGATCTGGGGAAAACGTTCAAGGAGACGAAGTCGGCTCCCGCCTTTCCCAAAGACGACGGCCGCGCGCTGGCCAACATCTGGTCGCTCGAACCGGGAGACGACAGGAAAGACCTGTTGTGCGGTGTCGAGCCGGCCGCGCTGTTCAAGAGCAGCGACGGCGGCGATTCCTGGGAACTGGTTCCGGGGATCAGCAATCACGAGCACGCTCGCAAGTGGCAACCCGGCAACGGTGGACTCTGCATGCACACGATCCTGCGCGACGGGAACCGTGTGCATCTTGGCATCTCGACCGGCGGCCATTACCTCAGCGAGGACCGCGGCAAGACATTCGTGGCGGCGAACAAAGGTGTCGGCGCGGGCTTCACGCCGGACCCCTATCCCGAGTTCGGCCAGTGCGTGCACAAGATCGCGGGGCACAAGGACGCGCCCGGAAGACTCTACATGCAAA
>QHOP01000117.1 GCA_003219345.1 Verrucomicrobiota bacterium | reverse complement strand
CGTTGCGACACGGCCTGGACACAGGACTCCAAACCGCAAATCACGGCTTACATGGCCATTCCTCCAAATCACGCCGAACAGATCGGCAAAGTGATTTTTCGTGTGCTGGACCTCGACGGCAAGACGCTGGGTGACTACGAAGGCAAGATCGAAACGTTCGATGCGGAAGGCAACTTTCAGCGCGCAGTCGCGCAGTGGCCGAACGAACTGGCCGCGCACGGCGCGTTTCATTTGTTCGGCATTGTCGATGACAAGCACAGCAAGGAGCTGACGCGAGTGGCGCCACGGATGGTGAGCGTGAACATGCAACCGGGGTATTGATGCAAAATTCCGTTGCCAGTCCGTCACGAAACATTAGCATCCCCACTCCCGCCGAACCGGCGGGCAAAGGCAGAGAACTGATGAAAAGCTACAACATTGCAGTGATTGGCGGGGATGGGACCGGGCCCGAAGTCGTTCGCGAAGCCGTCAAGGTGTTGGACGCCGCCGCGAAGAAGTTTTCGCTCAAACTCAATTACATCCAGTACGACCTTGGCGGGGAACGTTACCTGCGCACCAACGAAGCGCTGCCGGACAGTGTGGTGAGCGAACTTCGGAAGTTTCCCGCCATTCTGCTGGGCGCCATTGGCCATCCCGAAGTGAAGCCGGGCATTTTGGAGAAGGGAATTTTGCTGCGCCTGCGCTTCGAGTTGGAGCAATACATCAATTTGCGACCGGTCAAACTTTACGACGAACGCTTTTGCCCGTTGAAGGACAAGGGGCCCGGGGACATCGATTTCGTGGTCGTGCGCGAGAACAACGAAGGACTCTACACCGGCTCCGGCGGTTTTGTCTTCAAAGGCACGCCGCACGAAATCGCCGTGCAGGAAAGCATCAACACCCGGCGCGGGGTCGAGCGCTGTCTCCGTTTCGCCTTTGAATTTACGCGGAAGCGGAACCGTGAGAAAAAGCTGACGCTCTGCGGAAAGACCAACGTCCTGACTTACGCGTTCGATCTGTGGGAACGCGCCTTCCATGAAATCGGCCAGCAGGATTTTCCGGATGTGAAACGCGACTACGCGCACGTGGACGCGACGGCGATGTGGTTCGTTAAGAACCCGGAATGGTTTGACGTGATCGTGACCGACAACATGTTCGGCGATATCATCACCGACCTTGGCGCCATGGTGCAAGGCGGCATGGGCATCGCCGCCGGCGGCAATATCAATCCGGACGGCACCAGCATGTTCGAACCCATCGGCGGCAGCGCGCCGAAATACACCGGACAGGGCGTGATCAACCCGCTGGCGGCGATCTGCGCGGGCCAGATGACGCTCGATTTTCTGGGCGAAACCGCGGCGGCTGCGGCCATTGAAACGGCCGTCATCAAAATCACGCGGGAAAAAATCAAGAGCCTGGCCGCTGGCAAAATGGGCTACACCACGTCACAAGTGGGTGATCTGGTCGCGGCGGCAGTTTAGAGTGGTTTCCAAAAATAATTTCCGATCAACGTCGTGTGCAGGTACTCCCCTCACCCGGCTAAAGCCCACCCTCTCCCCTCATCCGATGAGGGGAGAGGGCAGGGTGAGGGGAGCCGTTGGACATTCGACCATCGGTCTCATTTCGGAAATTTATTGGTCGCCACCGATAGAGGGTTTGAGCCACGGTGTTCCGGCCCAATACCACTGCGAAGCCTTCAGCGCCTGGATGTGCCCGTCCACGAACGCCACGTTGCTGCGCTGGTTGTGACGGAGGTGCGGCCCGCCCCAGTTCGGGTCTCCCTGTGAAGTCACACAACCGGTGCACGGGGCGTCGTTGGCGGGGTCATGGACGATCCAGCAACCCGGTTTTTCCGGGGACTGCGGTGTGACGCATTTCTGAGGGTCCTTCGTGTTCGTCGGCTTGGTGCCACCGTCAGTGAGGTGAACGGTCGAGGACGGACCTTTGACTGCGGAATCTTTGACGGGCGTCCAGGTCTTCACGTCCCAGACATTCGGCCAGTCGCAACCGCCGAGCGAAAAGTTCATCGAATAGTTGGAGACGGCCTTGTCGGCGACTTCGCTCGGATAAAGCGCGACCAGTTCCTTGAACTTCTTTGTTTTGTTTGGACAAAGCAGCAGGTTGGTCGTTTGCTGGTAGGGTTGCAGAAAGTTAAACCAGGCCTTGCGGAAGACATTGTCGCCACGGACCTGGAACGTAAAACAAAACCTGCTTTCGTGGTCATCCGCATAGATTTTTGAAGCAATCCCCATCTGGCGAAGGTTGTTGATGCAGCCGATGGACTTGGCCTTCTCTTTAGACTTCGAGAGCGCCGGCAGGAGAAGCGACGCCAGAATGGCGATGATCGCGATAACGACCAGCAACTCGATGAGAGTGAAACCGCGCCGTGTTTTCATGGGTTGATTCTCGCAACTCTGCGCCGAGTTGAGGGTGGCGGCAACCGAAAAATTGAGATAACGCCAGCAAGGTTTCCACAATTGCCCTCCGGAGGAACGCGAACGCAACGATCTCGGTAGCTGGCGGTGTTTTCGTTGACTGTCCGCTTCGTACACCCTACGAACGGGGCAGTTTGAATTTCCTGAAATGAGCAAGCGAACGCAGGATAGCGGGATGCTGACCTCCTGGCTCGAAAAAGCGCCGGTACCCCTCTTCGCGGCCTACGCGATCACGGCGGCATTCTCGACCTACTTCTGCATGTATGCGTTCCGAAAACCGTTCGCCGCGGCGAAATTTGAAGGCGAGTTTTTTCTCAACTCCGCGGTGGCACTGAAGACAGCCATCGTCATCAGTCAGATCATCGGCTACGCGCTGTCGAAATACATCGGCATCAAAGTCTGCTCCGAGGTTTCGCCGACGCGCCGGGCAATCACGCTCGTCGCGCTGATTGCCTGGGCGGAACTCGCGCTGGTCGCGTACGGCCTGGTTCCCAACAATCTCAAAGTCGCCGCCATTTTCTTCAATGGTTTGCCGCTTGGCATGGTGTGGGGATTGGTGGTTTGGTATCTGGAAGGCAGGCGGACTTCGGAATTGTTGCTGGCCGGGCTGAGCTGTTCCTACATCGTCTCGAGTGGCATCGTGAAGGACATTGGCCGGGCGATGATGGAAGGCGGCGTCGCCGACTGGTGGCGTCAGGTGCCGCTGATCGGCCAGGTGTTTGGCGCGTTGCTCGGAAAAGTCAGCGAGAGCTGGATGCCGGCGATTATCGGTCTGCATTTTCTGCCGCTGTTTCTGCTGGCCGTGTGGATGTTGAACCAGTTGCCCCGGGCAAGCGCATCGGACGTGGCAGCGCGCTCCGCACGGAACACCATGACGGGTGCCGATCGGCTTGCCTTTGTCCGCCAGTTCTTGTTCGGGATGATCCTGCTGTGCGTGGCTTATTTCTTCCTGACTGCTTACCGCGATTTCCGTGACAATTATCAAGTCGAGATTTTTGACGGTCTCGGCTACCCCTATGCGCTGAACAAGGCGATCATTTCCAAAACCGAAACCCTCGTGGCGTTTGGAGTCATGAGCGCGCTGGCGCTGCTCACGTTCGTCACGGACAATCGCCGCGGGCTGTTGGGCGCGTTCTCGATCATGACCGGCGGAGTGTTGTTGCTCGGACTGGGCACGATGCTGTTCGAGGCGCATGCCATCAACGGCTTCTGGTGGATGACGCTCACCGGGTTGGGTTCCTATCTGGCCTACGTGCCGTTCGGCTCGGTGTTCTTCGACCGGCTCATCGCTTCGACGCGGGCAGCGGGGACAGCCGTCTTTGCGATTTATCTTGCCGACGCCATCGGCTACACCGGCTCGGTGGGAGTGCAACTGTTCAAAGACCTTGTACAAAGCGATATTTCACGGCTCGGCTTTTTTAAAGGATACACCTACTTCATGTCGGTCCTGGGCATAACGTGCTTCGTCAGCAGTTGCGTTTATTTTTTGCGCCGCGGCCGACGGGATCAGGCTGAGACCCCGGTGACTGCCCTGTGATCCGAAAAAACGGAGCTGCTGGCTTTGCCGGTCAGGGGCGTGGTGTCACAATGAAGGTGCTCAAGACGGCGCGATGATCCGATGGCCATGGATTGATGCTGTTGCGACCGTCGAGTTCAGTGGAGTTCGTCACTGTCACGCCGTCGCCCGCCGAAAAATAGACGAAGTCGATCCGGTCGAACACACCGTGCGGTTCCTGGTTGGTCAACGGCGTCCAGGTGATGCCCGGATCGTCGAAGGCGAATGGGCCGGGAAACTTGTGATTGTTCCGATGGGCCACGAAATAGGAATCGCTCAGGCCCGCATTCGCGCAGGCGACCGACGTGGGCCAGGGAAAATCGGCGTAATCGAAATGCGACGGAGCGTTGAAATCGCCGGTCAGAAAGCAAGGTTCAGAGGCGGCGATATAAGGCGTCATCGCCGACAGGAGGTGGTTCAGCGCCGGCATTCGCGTTGAATTCTCCTCGTTGATCACGAAGCTCCGTGTTTTACCATCATGCAGGTCGTAGGGCCCGTATGGATAGGCCGCAAGGTGGCAGTTGAAGAAATGAGCGCGCTGGCCCGGCCTCAGCTCGATGGTTACGCCGCGACCGCCGCTGGCGGGAATCGAGGCGACGACTGGAAAACGGCTCACAATGGAGGCGTCGCTGTCGGTCGCGGCGTAAAAGCCAAGATTGGTTGCGATGGTCTGCGCCGTGTCGCCGTTGCATTCCTGCAAGCCGACGATGTCGGCGCCGGCGGCTCGGATGACTTTGATGCAGTTGCTCAAGCTGCGTCCGCCATTCACCCAGATGTTAAACGACAGCACTTTCAACTCGATGACCGGCGCAGCTTGCGCGGTGTTCGCCAAACCGACGAAAGCGAGCAGTGCGACCAGTTTTAGCGGCTTCAGAAAATGCACCAGTCGAAACGTCTCGCGGAAACCGAGCGCTTCGTGCGCTTTCAAGCCCGCGGCGTTGTTCAACTCCGCATCGCTCGCGATTTCCGTCAGACCGCGTGCCGCAGCCCAGCGTTCCGCAGTCTCGACCAGTTTCCTGCCCATCCCTTTTCCCCGGAGGTCCGGCTCCACAAACCAGCCTTCCAGATAGGCGACGCGGGCGGACATGGAGCCATCGACACGGTCGCGAAGGGAGACCTCGGCAAATCCTCCCAGCCGTCCGTCTTCACGTACCATCACGAACACAGCGCGTGCGCCGGCGCTGTTCGCGTACTCCTTCATCTCGCAGAGGTGCATTGCCTCCGAGCACGCGGGCCAAAGGACCCGCCGCAGGCGCAACCATTCGGACTGATCGTGTGGTTTCAGCGGACGAATCAACATGTCGTTTAGTGGTCTATTTCATAAATCCGCACACGTTCGCGGCAATGGATTTTGGGCGGAGGCTAGGCGCGAGCGACGAGCATATCCCGCAGCGGATCTGTAAGGA
Source organism: Verrucomicrobiota bacterium (assembly GCA_003219345.1). Lineage (GTDB taxonomy): Bacteria > Verrucomicrobiota > Verrucomicrobiia > Limisphaerales > AV2 > AV2. Next base: position 370 of record QHOP01000117.1, on the reverse strand, counting down.
GCAAGCAACGACGCCTCCGGCCAAAAGACATGCCGCCCTCCGGGTTGCACCCAATTTGACCCGTGGCTTCGTTGCCCGGTCGGTCGAGTATCGCTGCGGATACACTCCCTCACTTGCGCCTCGCCACGGGTCAAATTGGGTGCAACGAACGTATGCGTATTTATGAAATAGACCACTTAGACTCCGTAGTACGTTTCGTAAACCCGCGCTGCCTGGATGCGCGCCTCCTCCCAGGTCCAACTCGTCTCGGTGAAACGATCCGGGCTGAGGCTTTTGACGTAAGCCGAGGGACGCCGGTCGAGCAACGATTCGACCAGCAGTTTGCCGATGCCGCCCGACCCGGAAATGCCGTGCGCGTTGCAACCGCCGG
>QHOP01000116.1:4624-6175 GCA_003219345.1 Verrucomicrobiota bacterium | reverse complement strand
CTTGCCTGCGTTGAGAGCGCTACTGGCGAGCGGAAATGGAAGGATGGCCGCTACGGCCATGGGCAGCTCCTGCTGGTGGATGATCTGTTGCTGGTGCAGACCGAGCAAGGCCCCGTCGCGCTCGTGGAGGCAAATCCCACCGGGTACCGCGAGGTGGCCAGGCTCAAAGCGCTGGGTGCCAAGACCTGGAATACTCCAGCTCTCGCCGGTGAATTTCTTCTCCTCCGCAACGATCAAGAAGCGGTTTGCTATAGATTGGCGAAGCGCAGCTCGCTCGTGAAGGATTGACTCATTCCGAGAGCCAACCACGCAAGCTCGCCTCTGAATGGTACCACCTGCAAGACGCGATCAAAACAACACGCATACAAAACCCCGGCCAGCCTCGAATCGACGATTGACTGTGCGTTCGCCAGCTCTTCGACCCAAAGTCCGTGTCGGCCCGGAGGTTTCAGCATTCTGATTGTCGTCCCGCGCCTGTTCTTATAGTTTGCCGTCATGAAATGCATACTCTTGATTGCACTGGTTCTCGTCACGACGGTCCCGCTTCGTACCGCTGCGGCCGATGATGCGAAGCTCAACACACTCTCCGACGCGGAGAAAGCCGCCGGTTGGAAGCTCATTTTCAATGGTAAAGACTTCACCGGCTGGCACAATTTCAAGAAGGAAAGCGTCCGCCCCGGCTGGCAGGTCAAGGACGGCACACTCGCCTGCGTCGATCCCCACAACGCCGGCGACCTCGTCACTAGTGAGAAGTTCGACTGGTTCGAGCTGGAGCTCGACTACAACATCTCCGAAGGCGGGAACAGCGGCATCATGTTTCACGTTACCGACGAAGGGAACGCTGTCTGGGCGACCGGCCCCGAATTCCAACTTGAGGACAACGCGAAAGCCGGTGACCCGCAACGCTGCGGCTGGCTGTATGCGCTCTATCAACCGCCGACGGACCCCAAGACCGGCAAGCCGATTGATGCCACCAAACCCCCCGGCGAGTGGAACCACGTCCGTCTTGTTATCAGCCCGGAGAAATGTGAGCACTACATCAACGACGTGAAATATTTCGATTACGTCCTGGGCAGCGACGATTTCAAAGAGCGCGTGGCCAAAAGCAAATTCTCGACGATGCCTCTCTTTGCGAAGTCCAACCGCGGTTATCTTTCGCTCCAGGGCGATCACGGGCAGGTTTCCTTCCGCAACATCAAGATCCGGCCGGTCGCGCCACAGAAATAATCGCGCCCGCGCCGATGCAAAACGCGAACGCCAACAAACGCGGAATTTTCCCAGGTCTCTCCGCGCTGCGCGGGTTGAAGCGACCTGAAGGTCGCGCTCCAATTGACGACATTCCGTGAGGCGGCGAACGATTCTCCTTCTCCTGGGGGAGAAGGCGGGGACGAGGGCGAGCGTTTCAACCAGACCTTTCGCGCCCTTGGCCTCTTTGCGGCAAAGTCAGCTCGCACCCGCCGCCGGTTGAGACAACGCCGATTCGTTGCCTGCGAGATCAACCCTCGTTACTGCCGCATCGTTCAAGACCGACTCTCGAAATCGGAGGACGAC
>QHOP01000116.1:0-4556 GCA_003219345.1 Verrucomicrobiota bacterium | reverse complement strand
ACCCGGCCACCGCTGGTTTTGGCGTCCACGTCAACCGCGACTTTCTCCGCCAAAGCTACGTGGATGCTGCCGCCGGAAGTGTGCAATCGGCAATCGCCGGTTGGCTGCCCCGAAATATTCGCGGTGATGGAGCCGCCCGCGGTCGAAGCATCAATCGAGCCTCTCACGTCGGCTGCTTCGATGCCGCCGCCGGAGGTGCTCAGGGCGGTCTTTCCGTTCATTTTTTTAAGGCTGATTGAACCGCCGGAGGTGTGCGCGGTCGTGTTGCCTTCCACTTCGCCGAGGTGGATGCTGCCGCCGGAGGTCTCCAGGTCCACGCCGCCTTTGCATCCCGCCACGCTGATGCCGCCGCCTGAGGTCCGCCCGTAAATCGGCCCGTCCATCTGCCCAAAACTCAAACTTCCGCCCGCGGTCTGGCCGCGCGCCTCGCCGATCAAATCAGCGACCTTGATGCTGCCGCCCGCGGTCTTGAGGTTCACGTTGAACTGTTTTGGCACCAATATCTGGTAACGCACCTGCAGATTGCGGCCCTTGTCCCCCCAGCCACCGGTGAAGCCCTTCTTGAACTCTGCGTGGACCTGGACCTTGTTCCCGTCCAGGGAAAATCTGACTTCGTGATTTTTCAGAATTTCCTCCGCCTTCGCCTGGCTTTCGCGACTCACCTTGCGGAACACCTCGATTTCGACCTGATCGGCATCAGCCGATTTGACTTCTATCGAACCGCGGTCCGCCTCGACGACGAGTTTGCCTCCGGGTTTCGCTTCAAAAGACTTGGTGAGCTTGTCTTCAACGTCGCTTGCCGCGAGCACCCATGCCGCAGAAAGCAAACTGATGCACGGCAGCAAACCAGCAATAACCTTGCTTGTTTTCATATTTTCCTTCGGTTGTTTTTGTCTCAAAGCCTGAAAGCCGAACGCCATCCGGGCCCTGAAACACTACACCCATAACACCGGTGGAGTTGCAACTTTTTATCTTCCACAGGCTACCCCGATCGAAGGGGAGCGCGTCGCGAGGTGCCAGCGCATGGCGAAGGGGAATCCAAATTCAGAACAACGTGGTGAAGCAGTAAACCAAGGAAAAGAGGCAGCACAGCCACAGCACCGCGTAAACCCACTGCTCGGCCGCATCCATCGTTTTGGCCCTGTTCCGCGACAGGCCCAGCCGTCTCTCCCGCAGGCAAGAGGGCGTCCGCAGAGCCGTGGCGCGTGTTGGCGCGCTGGTGTCCGGTCGGGTTGGACCCCGGACAACGTGCTCTTCGCTCACCCCGGCACGCGGACCCACTCGAGGCCGTGCCAGTCCTGCAGGAGTGATTTCGATTGCATGCATATATTTGTTCTCCAGCAAAGGCGGTTTCATTCCTGTTGCTCCCGCGCGTGTTGCCTGATTCACGCCTTTGACAAGCAATACGGCCCAAAGGGATAAATCTTTCAAATTATTCGGCCGGGCTCTCACGACCATCGAATGGAGAAGGCGTTCGAGAGGCCGGGGTTTGAACCTGCCCGAGCACCCGCCGGATCGCATTGGCTTTGAAAGAGAGAATGCGGTAGAATGACTTCATACCCGATGGCACGAAATCCAGAGAACCTGATCCCGACGCGACGAAGCCTGCTCGACCGCCTGAAGAACTGGGACGACCAGGAAAGTTGGAAAGACTTCTTCGATACCTATTGGAAACTGATTTACGGAGTGGCCCTCAAGGCCGGGCTCAGCGACGCCGAAGCTCAGGAAGTAGTCCAGGAAACGGTGATCGCGGTGGCCAAAAAGATGGGTGGATTTGAATATGACCCCGAAATCGGCTCGTTCAAAAGCTGGCTTCTGCACACGGCCCAGTGGCGAATTTCCGACCAGTTCCGGAAGCGGCTACCGGGAGGGACAATGGGCGGTGCCCGCCGCGGCAGGAAAACGCGGACATCCACGATCGAACGAATTCCGGACCCGGCGGGCCTCGATCTGGACGCCATCTGGGACGCGGAATGGGCGAAGCACATTTTTGAAGCCGCGATTGAACGGGTTAAAACGAAGGTCAAGGCGAAGCACTATCAGATCTTTGATCTCTACGTCATCAAGCAGTGGCCGGTGCAGAGAGTCGCGCGCGCGCTGGGTGTGAATATCGGGCGGGTCTATTTGGCCAAGCATCGGGTTTCGGCCATGGTAAAAAAGGAAATCAAGCAACTCGAACGCCAGATGCTTTGAACGGCCGTTACCTGACCCCAAGTCTGCGCCATGCTCCGCTCCACGTTCGAGGATGGCCCAGCAACGGCATTGCTCGGAACGAAAACCTGGGAAGAAAACTGCATTGACAACAGGCGAGATAAGGAGCTTAATGATGACACTCACTAAAATCCCTCACCTGCTCGCGTTCAGCTCGATTGCAGGTGTGCGTCGTTCTGTGAGGTTTGCGCTCCAGGGGTTCCCTTGGTGAACGGGCTATCAGAGCGAGACCGGGACCCATACGGTACCTTCGTTATGGTTGAGAGACCTTTAATTCAAGGTTGTTATCTGGCCTGTTACACCGCGGGTTCTGGCTCTCGGAAGCGCCATTACGACGGAACTGTGCGCGTGCAAATCAAGAAGGGGGAAGCCGTCCTCAGCGGGGACCTGTACGACCGTCCGGTGAACGGGAAAAAGCCTGATCCCGCCGAAGGGATTCCCATTCTTCCCCTGGACGATTACCGCTTTTACATAAGGACGAACGAGACTCCACCGGCAACCATTGAAAACGGACTTAGGTTCGAATTGTTTCTGTGGGAATTCAAGCGAACCAGCCCGAATCCAAGCAAGTTCAAGTGGGTGAAGACCGGGCCGTACACTGCCAGGCTTGGCCTCGACCAACCTCCTCAAGGAGAAGACTTCCCCGCTGCGCCCGAGGCGCCACTTTACCTCAGCGGGCCGGTGACGGATGCAAACGAACAACCGATCGGAAAACTTACCCTGGGATGGGTGGAGGAGCATCTGCGTCGTGCCCGGCTAAAGATAGCCCGCGTGATTTTCACCGAGGGCGGCGCGGCGCAGAAGTCCGAGGTGCCTTGGAACAACGGATTGAACGACGCGCTGGCCACCTGGCAGACGGTTTTCAATGAAGTAGGGTGGAACATCAAACTGCCCGCTGCCGGGGAAATAACTGAATTCGTGCAGGAAGGAGTCGGTGAGGAGTGGGATGCCGGCGAGTTACACAAGAAATTGTTGGACCTTCGCAGTGAGAACGAGACGAAAACTGACTGGTGCTATCACCTGTTATGTGTCCCGAAGATCGTCGGAAACTACGGATTGATGTTCGACGATGTCGAGACAGACTTTCGATTCAACGAACTCCCCCGGGAGGGCGCCGCCGTCGCCTCGCACATCGAGTATCCAGACACTCCCAATTGGGGAACCGCTCGAGGAAAACGCTGCGGGGAGGCGTTGGTCCCGTACTTCCGGACAGCCCTTCACGAGATCGGCCATGCCATGGGACTGTTCCACGACCACCAAAACAACGCGAGGCGCATTATGGCACAAACCATGGTTCTCGATGAGGACAGCGCCGCCGCGCCAGGGAAAACGGTTCCGGAAAGAATCCTTTTTTCATTCACAGACGCGGATGCGAAGCGGTTGCGCCACATGCCGGACATCTGGGTGCGCCCCGGGGGCATTCCTTTCGGTGAAGCGAGCTTCCCCTACAGCGAAGAGCCGATCAGCGCGGGCGACGAGCTTGTGGAAGCCGACGCGGTGCGCCTCGAAGTTTGGCCGCTACTGAAGGAAGTGCCTTTTGGCGCTCCGGTAAGAATTAATTATAAACTCGCCAATACTTCCCGCAACAAGGTCAATCTTCCCGGCGACTTGAGTTTGAAGTCCGGGTGCGTGAGGGGCAAGGTCACAGGTCCGGACCAGGTCGAGCGCGGCTTCCGGTCCATTTTCAAATGCATGGATCCTTCCGACTCGCACTGCGCGCCCGGCGGATGCCTGGCCCCTGGGAAAAGCGCGCTGGACTCAATGACCCTGCTGCGCGGCCGTGCAGGCGCCTTGTTTCCGAGCCCGGGGGATTACGCCGTCGCCCTCGAAGTTTCATGGCGTGATCGGCGGGGCAAGAGAACCGGCTGTGTTGGAAAAACCAGCGTTAAGATCACGCCTGCCGCCCGCAGGGACACCGCACGGAAACTTTGTGCCGACCCTCGGACACTGATTGCGCTCGCCATTCGCGGCGATCATTTCAAAGATTCCATCAAGCTCGGATTGGACGATCCGGAACTCCGGCCCCATTATGTCCTTACCGAAGCGAAGAGACTTGCGCGTCGCTTTTTTGGAAGGCCGGCCGAGCTTGAGCGCGCCTGCGAGTTGCTCCTGGATAATTCGGTCATGAGCAGCGCCGAGATTGACTGGATGGCGAAAGCCATTGAGGAGTCCGATGCAAAGGCAAAGCAGAATCCCATCGTCCTTAAGCTGTGCCGGCAGCTTAAAGAGAAATTTCGGTCCGTGAGCGATGACGTGGACGATGCAGTCCGAGAACGCGTATTGAAGTTGCCAGGTTAACAAAGCTCAAATGAAAGGTCCACTATGGCGAAACCAAGTCCGAAACC
>QHOP01000115.1 GCA_003219345.1 Verrucomicrobiota bacterium | reverse complement strand
TTTTTGCTACCGGCCAACTCCGCAAAGTCCCATGAAGAAGCCAAACGATTACTCGGGTCGGTTTTGTGACCGTCCTATTGCACACAGGCGGCGCGGAAAAACTGGGAGCGGTTGGTCAGCGGGGACGTGGAGAAGGTCAGCGTGGCGTCGTTGGCAGTCACGTTTGTCCACGTGGTCCATTGGTTGAGGTCATAAGCCTGCTGGATGAAATATCGGTGTCCGCGCTCGCCTTCCAGGATGAGCTGCGTCTGTCCGGTGGTAAATGAGCCGAGGAGGCGCGGTGTCCGCCACAGGCTCGGCGCGGGATAATTCGCCAGGATTTGCGCGAATGTTTCCAGATTCGCATAACTGCTCTGCCAGGTCGTGTATATCACGCCCGAAATTCCGGTGTAAGGCCGGGCAGCGTTTAGCCAATTTGTGACCAGCATCGGGTCGGCATCGTAGTAGCCGGCGATGACCTGGCGGTTGCCCAGACCAGCGAAGAATTGGAGAGAGGCGGCTCGGGTGTCGTAATCCCAGGGGACAATAATGAGGTCGTTGTCCAGACCCAGCCAGGAGCCGGTCAAGTCTCCCCGCACCAGGTAATAGTTGGCATGTGCGTTGTGATTGGGATCGAACATGTCGCTCCAAACGTAAATGCGCCCGCCCGGGTTCACCTGGCGCAAAATCGAGGCGCACGTGCGGACGTTGTCGGCCAACAGCGGGCCCGCATCGAGGTGGCGATCCTGACAGGCGGCGCACCAGTTCATGACCCGTATTTCGTCATGTGACATGAAATATCCGCGAGTGCTCCAGGCGGCCTGCATGCGCTGGGCCTGTTCGAGCAGCAGAGTCAGCGTTGCGGGCTCCGAGAGGCAAATGGTGGCTTGGTCATCATACACCGTCACCGCGTGATACCATGAGGCACGCAGACGGACACCGTTCGTCAACTCAGCGGAGAGCAAGTGGAGTTGGGGCGGAGTATGGTAAATATCATACACTCCAGCGTACGGCACGCTGCCCATCAGGGGATCGCTCAGGGGCGCAAAATCGGTTCCTTCAACCAATGGCGCGCCGCTTTCCGTTTCAAGCCGAAGCGGGGCGCCGGGCCGGCGTATGAGATTCAAAAAGGCAACTTCCTCGATCGTGGCGTTGTCCCACCAAAGCGAACCCGTTGTGCCGCCCCAAACCCCGAAATAAACGCTCACGGTGGAGTTGGAAAGAGAGTTGAACACGACGTGATGCGTGGTCCAGTCCTGCGTCGGTTGTACGCCGAGATTATTATAGTTAAGTGCGAGGCCGTTTCCCAGAATGAGCACCCGTGGAGCTGTGAGAAAATTAGTGGTCTTGACCTGAACACTGATATGGTACTGCCGGAAGGGCTTGACCGTGAGTTGCTGAACGATGCGTGCATTGACCCCGTTGGGGTCGGTCAATCGCGCGGCGCCATTGTCCTCGACTACATTGGGATCTTTCCAGCTCCAAAGATTCAGGTTGGAAAAGTTCCCGCCGGGAAAAGACACGGGCGGGTCCGGTTGAATCGAAGCCAGGCCGTTGGACACTACCAGAAGCGTGTTTGTGACAGGCAGACCTTCAATGAGATTGGGGTTGTTGAAGAGGAGATCGTTTGCGTAGCCCACGGGGAATAGGGCCGGGACGATTTCCAAGTCCAGGTTGCTCGCCGCCTGCTTGACGGTATTCAGATTCCGGAAATAGTGAGCGTCCATGGTCGCCAGGCGGCTGAACTTCGAATCGTTCAGCAAGACGTGAGTGTATCCCGCCTGGGACGCCCGCTGCATCCAGCCCAGGACGTTGGTGATGTTTTGGTCCACCCACAGGTTCTGCGAAACGTAAAACCATCGCTCAAGGGCAAACGCCCGCGGCCCCGCGAGCAAAGCTGCGCTCGTCAGTAATGCTTTGGCGAGAAACCACAGCTTGCCTGAGTTCATCAGCTTGACGATCGCAACTCGCTTCACCGGAGACAAGAGGTCGCTTTTCAAGGATTTCCAAATCACCTTGCCGCCTACGCTCAGTCTGCCATAAATACATGTTCGATGCCGTTGCGGACGAGGTTTGCGACCGGCGTTTTTTGCCACTGCGGCTCTTGTTCTGAGAGGCTGGCGCTCGGTTAGCTCCATCCGGCTCGTTGTCGTTTTAAGTCCGTGCCTGCCCAAACTCTACCAGGTTGCCATCTGGGTCAACCACCAGCACATCCCGGCCTCCCCACGCTCGCGTAGTCGGACCTTCCGTCTGAAACCCTGACTCTTTGAGCAGTGCACAAGTCGCGTCCAAGTCCTGACAATCAATCTCAACGTGGAAGGGCCGCTTCTGGTCTTGGAGCAGACCCAATCGTCCGTTGCCCACATGCAGCAGTGCAAACTTTCCCGGCATATGGAAGAGGACCGAAGTGTGGGGCAGGCGTTTGTAGAAACTCAGAGACCGCTCCACATCTGCCACCTGCAAAGTAAGACCAACCAAGGAAATGGTCATCATCACTTCTCCAGCGTTTCGATGCCTAGACTAAGCTCAGCGACCGCGGCAATGAGCGAACGAAGCACTCCTCGTCGACCTTCATGGTCTCGGTAAGCGTGCCGTCGATGTCGAACATGACAAGGTGCATGTCCGGTGGTGTGGGGGGCCGGGAGGTCAATCCTCCCGGCTACCCGATTTAGGCCGTCTCAGGTAAACTCCTCTCCAGTCTCACAGAAAATCCGTGCGCCAAGTGCTGATGCTAGTCGCTTAAACTTACCGAACAATGCCTCATCCATCTCCTTCACTTCAACGTCGCCGTTTTTGAGGAGAACGAACCAAGCTGGGTAGCCGCCGAGATAAGAATGCCACACAGCCCATACACCGGATGACGCACCCCGCGGTCCGGACTGTTCCGGCTGCTCAATCGCAAGGTCCGGGTCAGCGGCGACAGCCACCCGCCACTCAGCCTCCGTAATCTCGCGGCGACCTTCTTTGACGAAAGGACCAGAATTGCGAATGAGGTAGTAGTAAACGCTCATGGTGCGATGCGGCCAACGAGCTGAGCCACCGGAGAAACGACCATGAATAAGCACGAGTCCCAAGGCCAAACAGAAAAGCTTAATCCGGTTGGCTCAAGCTGGTTAGGCCGCCGAGTTGTCATACAGCATTCTACCGGTTCTGCTTTTCGGCACCTGGCGTCGTATTCGTCTTGGCTCCGAGCTTACGGAGCAATTCCCACGCTTCTCTGACCGGTTTATCATAGTTCTCCTTTCGATACCGAATCGGATCTCGTACTGTGTTGGCATACGCGTCGAAGCCCTTGACTGGTGCATTGCTGATAATCGGCACATTTACGACGGACCAGTTTCCACCGTTCTTCACCAACGACCTCCACTCGTTCTCCTTCAGCCGCCAGTGTCCTCCTTCCAATCTGGCTCCGGGCGCGCCTGATCTCGAAAAATCCACTTTGGTCACCTCGTCAATCCAGATCTCTGCCGGACCGAGAACGTTCTTGACGCGGCAATGCTCGTAGTCGATAGCGATCGGTACGCGAAGTTCCAACGTGTATCTCCCGGCGAAATAGGCAGCGCTGTTCCATATCGCTGCGCCGCTGAAATTGCTGATAAAGTGATCAACATTGGTTGCGCCAAAGAGTGTTTCGACTTCTTTGGGGAAGGTCAAAATGTCCACAGCATGCTCGACCGCCTTGTCGTGGCACTCATATTCTTTCAGCGGATTTTTTTCCAACTCGGAAACGATCTTGCGAAATAGTTGCGAATCCTGGGCTGCGCTCAATGCTCCTGAGCCGGCACTTGCCGCGCCGTAATTCACAATAGCAAAACCTGTGTGCTGCTTTCCGTCATCATCTTTCCCAGAGCCACAACTTATAGTCACGCCGGAGTTGGTTCCGTAGTACGCGGTGATGCCGGGCAGTTCGCCGGGGCTGTTCGTCGTTGGTGAGCCCAACGCCGGACCGACTGCTCTGGTGAGAAAGGTGTGGAGTTGTGGAAGGTAATCGCCCGCAAGAACCAGACTGAATTCGTTGCTGTCTGCCTTGAAGCGCCATTTCGCTGGAATAGCAGGAAGGCCATTCGTCGTCAGCAGGCAAACACCGTATTGGGGTGCCATCCTGAGAATGAACGCGCCCAAATCTCCGGATTTCGAATCATACCCCCTGTGATTATCATCCCCGCGGGAGCAGCCAACCAACCCCGCGAGAAGCGAAGCAATCAATATTGAAAGAGCAAGTCGCAACATAGCGGCCTAACGACCCAATAGCTCAGCGACGGCGGCCACGAGGCGCGCCGATTGCAACCGCGACGGCCCGCCGCCGTACGGCGCATTTATGCCGCACCTTATTTACGATCATATAGCCGCTTGTCACCGGGCGCTTCATCCCAAACAATGCGCTCTATATTTTTAAACTGCAACAAGGTCTTTTCGACAATCGGGTGACAATAGGCCCAACTGAAGCTCACGCCAGCCCAGCCGTCACGATCGATATTGAGAAGAACGTACGCAGTACCGTTCTCTATTTTCAGATAAATGACAGTCGTCGGTCCAGCTTGAGTGGGCACTTCTCTTCCGGCTGCTTCGGCGCTGGCGCGAATGACGTCTGCCGAATACGGCACGACCACTGTTTTCTTTATGAAAGGCAGCGTGGCAGCTCTTTGGAAATCTTGTTCCCCAGTGATCATCTCGCCGTACTGTCGCGCATCAGCCGGGAGCAAGACTGTCACTTCCATCGTTCGAACTCGATTGGGCACGTGTTCGGAACTACAACCTGAAAAGAAGATCAGGAGAAAAAATGAACCTGCCATTGCACATTGATTTACCACGGTCAGTACTATGCGGCCTAACGCAGGTCAGC
>QHOP01000114.1:4568-10051 GCA_003219345.1 Verrucomicrobiota bacterium | reverse complement strand
CCGTGCTGGTCCCACGCTTCGTGGAAAATTTCGACGAACCGGACGCCGCGCTCGACGAGCCGGCGGGCGAGCAGGCAGGCGTTCGCAAACGAACCTTTGCCCGGCTCGGCGCCGTACATCTCGATCGTCTGTTTCGATTCCCGCGAAATGTCCATCAACTCCGGCGCGGTAAGCTGCATGCGATAAGCCAACTCGAACGAGTTGATGCGCGTGGCGATTTCGGGATCGCCGACGACGTCGAGATGTTTTTGATTGAGCCGTTTGATGGTGTCGAGTGAGTCGCGTTGAATCTCCTGGTCCACCCCTTTGGGATTCGAGAGGTAGAGGACCGGATCGCCGATGCTGCGGAAGAGGACGCCTTGATAAACCGAAGGGAGAAAACCGGCGCCCCAGTTCGACGACCCGCCGCTCGGTCCTTTGGCGCCCGTGCTGAAGACGACAAAGGCCGGCAAATCCTGCGATTCGGCGCCCAAACCGTAAGTGGCCCAGGCGCCGACGCTCGGCCGGCCAAACTGCTGCGTGCCGGTGCTCATCAGAATCTGTCCGGGCGCGTGATTGAACGCGTCGGTGTACATCGACTTGACGATGGCGATGTCGTCCACCACATCGGCGAGATGCGGCAGAAGCTCGGACACCTCGGCGCCGCTCTGGCCGTGTTTGGCGAACTTGAACTTGGGGCCGAGCAATGCGGCGTTCGGATTGATGAACGCGGCCCGGTAGCCTTTGACGAGGTCCTCCGGCGGCGGTTTGCCGTTCCATTTCTCCAACGCCGGTTTGTAATCGAACAATTCGAGGTGGCTCGGCGCGCCGGCCATGAAGAGGTAAATGACGCGCTTGGCCCTGGCGGTGAATTGCGGCTGCTTCGGCGCGAGTGGACTCGCGAGCGCCGCGGGCGCGGCCCAGCCGTTTTCACGGAAGAGCGTGCCGAGCGCGATGGCGCCGAGACCGACGCCGCATTGCTGGAAGAACCACCGGCGCGTGATGAGTTTGGGGTCAAGGCCGCGGTAGAGATGGGATTGGCAGTTCATATTTTCACAATGACGAATGACGAATGACGAAATCCGAAAGAATGCCGAAGCAGGAAGTCCAAAATAACGAGGAGTTGCGCGTGGTGTTCATGGAATCATTTTCGCCAGATGCTGCTGAAAATCAAATGGAGTTCTTTAGCCTCCTGCCAGAGGGCGCGGGCTTCGGTCTTCATGCCCGGTTCGGCAGTCGCCACCATGCGCAAGAAAAATTTTGATTCACGTGCTTCTTTCCGGCACGTGCCGATCTTGTTTTTGAAATCCTTCCGTGAGACTCCATCATCGGCCTCGCAGTAGTTCGCGCCCACGCTGGTGGCGGCCCCGACCAACTGCTCGATCAGTCGGTTGTTCACCGAGTTCGGCGGAATCTTTTTCGCGAATCGGATCACCGCTTCCCCAAAGCGCGCCGTGCGTTCCTCCAAATCAAATACGGGCTTCCCATTAATTGCGTCTTCGCGCAGTTCAACAGCCTCGGACGCTTCCGATCCCATCCAAAACGCCTCTTCCGCCGAGTCAACCGTTTCTCCAGCCGCGCGTTTTCGGTAATTCTGGATTCGAGCTTCTTTCGTCATTTTGTCATTCGGATTTAGTCATTCTTTGGTAATGGTTTCATCCAAATTCAACAACACCCGCGACACCACCGTGTAGGCCGCGAGTTGCGTCGGAGTCGCGCCCGAAGGCAGCTCGACGGGTTTTTCATTTTTGCCCGTGGCGAGTTCGAGCGGATTCACCCAGCCTTGCGCGATACGCTGCTTCTCCTTATCCAACAAGGCGAGCAATTCTTTACGCTCGTCAGCGTTCGGCGGACGGCTCAAAGCGCGGCGGAAAGCGTAGTTGACGCGCTCGGCGTCGGTCTTGCCGCCTTCAACGAGCATCTTGTGCGCGAGCGCCTGCGCACACGCGACGAACTCGGTTTCGTTCAACGAGATCAGCGCTTGCAAAGGCGTGTTCGAGCGCGCGCGGCGGACGCAGGAGAAATCGCCGTTCGGCGCGTCGAACGTTTGCAGCATCGGATACGGCACCGAGCGGAACTTGAAAATGTAGAGGCTGCGACGATAGCGCTCCGCGCCGGTCTCCTCTCTCCACACTTTCGGGCCATAGCTGGCGGGCGGTTGGAACAAAAATTCCGGGGCGGGCGGATAAATACTGCGCCCGCCCATTTCCGGATTGAGGAGGCCGCTGGCGGACAGGGCGATATCGCGCACGATTTCGCCCTCAACCCGGAATCTCGGACCGCGCGCGAGCAGCCGGTTGTAAGGGTCTTTCGAATAAAGATCGGGAGTCACACGCGACGACTGCCGGTACGTCGCCGATTTAACGATTAAACGATGCAACGCTTTAACGCTCCAGCCCGATTCCATGAACTCGCAGGCGAGCCAATCGAGCAGTTCGGGATGCGACGGTTTTTCGCAGCGCGTCCCGAAGTCTTCCGGCGTATCCACGAGGCCGAGGCCGAAGTAAGCCTGCCAGACGCGATTCACGAACGCGCGGGCCGTGGTAGGCGATTTGCGGTCCACCAGCCATTTCGCCAGCGTGAGGCGCGAGCCGTCCGCGTTGCGGGGCAGCGGATGGAGGAATGACGGCACGCCAAAAGTCACTTGCTGTCCGGGCTTGAGCCAATCGCCGCGCCGCAACATGTGAGTGGTTCGCAGCTCATCCATGGGGCCCTTTCCCTGGCGCGTCATGAGCGTCAAGGTGGGGGTGCCTTCGGGCCATTGTTTCCACAACGCCTCGATCTTGTCGTTCACCTCCTTGAACTCCGGCACCGTTGTGCGCCAATAACTGAACACGGCGGTGATTTGTGCGGGTGTCCGTCGCTCGCGTGGAACCTTGAAGATTTCGCGGATGCCGGCCGGAAGCGGATCAGCCACGACATTGGTCACGCTGGTTACACTGATTCGCCAGCGACCGAGGTTGTGGTTCTCGTTATCGTCCGAGTTGTCGCCGCCGTGGTTTTGCTGGAGCTGGAAGTCGAGCACGACGCCATTGGTGAACGCGAGAGGTTTCTCGGGGATAAAGACCGCCTTGCGCGGCTGGTTGCGGCGGCCGGGGCCGGCGTCGATCCCCCAGGCCGTGTCGCCTTTTCCATCAATCGCGTATTCAACCGGGCCGTAGATGCGTTTGTCGCCGCCGTTGCGTTTCCGGTTTTCCGATTGGAACTCGGGTTCGAGCAGCTTTTCTGCGTTGGCGAAGTCCGCCGTTGCCTTGACGAATTTGACTTCGATTTTGTTGGTTGGGATCTGCAAATCCATCGCTTCCACCTTGAACTCGCTCAGCGCGGCCATGCCTTTGATCGAGCGGCCCGGGCCACCGCACGGCAGGTTTGGGTCGCTCAATTGCTCGAGTTGGAACGCGCCGATCAACGGCAGATTATTTGTGCCGCGGAAATGCGCGGTCCATTGAGTCGGCGCGTAGCTCGCGGCGCGGATCGAGCCGTCGGCGTAGTAGTAGAAGCGCTCGCCGTTTTCGCCCGCATTACGACACTCCACGACCACCCATTCCGGCTGGTCGTGTTTGACCGAGTCCTCCCATCCGTTCATGCGCTCCTGCCAATCGGGCGTGGTGTGGCGCAGCCCGGCTTCGAGGTCGCGCATTTGCCGGCTCAGATTCGCAACCAGCATTTGCTGCTCGGTCGAGTAGGCGATCAGCGAGGCCTCATGGTCGTTGTTCAGGAACGCAAACAGGCGGTAATATTCCTCCTGCGTCAGCGGGTCAAATTTATGGTTGTGGCACTGGGCGCATTGAATCGTCAGCCCGAGAACACCCTTGCCGATGCAGTCCATTCGGTCGAACAATCCTTCCATCCGGAATTGCTCGGGGTCCACACCGCCTTCCTCGTTCAACATCGAGTTGCGGAGGAATCCGGTCGCGATGAGATCGTCCTGGTTCGGATTCGGCAATTGGTCGCCGGCGATCTGTTCGATGATGAAGCGGTCGTAAGGCAGGTCGTGGTTGAACGCGTTGATAACCCAGTCGCGATACGCCCAGATGAAACGTGGCTTGTCCTTCTCAAAACCGTCCGAGTCGGCGTAACGCGCGGCGTCGAGCCAGTGCCGTCCCCAACGCTCGCCGTAATGGGGCGAGTTCACCAAGCGCTCGACCTGTTTTTCGTATGCTTCGGAGGACTTGTCCGTGAGGGACGCGTCCATTTCCGCAATCGTCGGCGGCAGGCCGACCACGTCAAGGCTGAGCCGGCGCAGCAGCGTGACTTTGTCCGCTTCAGGCGACGGCTTAAGTCCTTCCTTTTCCAACCGCGCGAGGACAAAATTATCAATTGGCGTGCGCACCCACTTTTTATTCTTCACTTCGGGAACTTGGGGGCGGACCGGCGATTTGAAGGCCCAATGCGCCTTCGGTTCTTTGGTTTCAGCGGCTTCTATCGGTGGCTCAATCAGGTCGGAAGCGGCAATGAAGAGGCCGGCCCACAACGGCGCCCAAGCGAAGAAACTCACGCTGGCTTGCACAAGACTAATATTAATGCCTGAATCCGCCACACACGTCCAGGATGAATGCAGTTCGTGCCATGACCCAAAAAGGGGATGGGAATCACCTTGCTGCCGATTTGGGGCATGTCTTACTCTTTGTGAATGCCGTTACCGGCCGATTATCACATGCATACGCCCCTCTGTCGCCATGCCGTGGGCGAGCCGACCGAGTACGCGGCGCACGCCGTTAAACTGGGGCTGAAGGAAATCGGATTCTCGGAGCACAGTCCAATGCCGCGCGACGACTTTGACGACTGGCGCATGCTGTCAGGCGATATGGATGAATACGTGGCGAAGGTCGTCTGGCGATCAAGCTGTCGTTGGAAGTGGATTATCTGCCCGGTCAGGAAACCTGGATTCGCGAGCTGTCGGCGCGGCATTCGTGGGACTACTTGATCGGCGCGGTGCATTACGTTTCGGACTCCTGGGACCTGGACAACCCCAAAAAAATCTCTGAATGGAAAGAGCGCGATCCGTATGAAGTCTGGAGCGCTTACTTCGAGCGGCTTACCCTGGCGACCGAATCCGGGCTTTTCGAAACCATCGCGCACGCTGACTTGTGCAAGAAATTCTGCTTCTATCCGGCGCAGGATTGCACGCCGCTCTTCAAACGCTTTCTCAAAGCCGCCAAACGAAAAGATGTGGCCATGGAACTCAACACCTCCGGATTGCGCAAAGACTGCAAAGAAATCTATCCGAGTGCTCAAATCGTCATTCTGGCGGCGCAAATGGGCGTGCCGATCACCTTCGCTTCGGATGCGCACTCGCCCGGCGAAGTGGGGATGAACTTCGTGGAAGCCGTCGAACTGGCACGCCGCGCGGGTTATACTCACCGCTGTCGCTTCACACAACGGCGACGCGAAGAGGTGAAGTTCTGACGGCGGGAGTTTATGACTTTTGTTACGTTTTCATTTCCGACAACCGCATTATTCGGCGCGGGCGTCCTGAGTGAGCTACCGGAACGATTGCAAAT
>QHOP01000114.1:0-4552 GCA_003219345.1 Verrucomicrobiota bacterium | reverse complement strand
AAAAGAAAAAAGGCAAAAACTGGTTTCTTTACTACGGAGTTCATCCCAACCCGATTGAGCAGGATGTCGTCGATGCGGCGGAAACGTTTCGCGAAAACGATTGCGACGGTGTGATCGCCATCGGTGGCGGCAGCCCGCTGGATGTCGGCAAGGCTGCGCGTCTGCTCGTGAGACGGCCTGGTTTCGACCTGGCAAAGTTTTATGACGAGCCTGACTGGTACGGCCTGGCGCCGTTGGTCGCCATTCCGACGACGGCCGGCACCGGCAGCGAAGTCGGCCGCAGCTCGGTCATCACGCTCGCCGGCACCAGGCGCAAGGCCGTGATCTTCCATCCGCAACTGCTCGCCAAGTTGGTCTTGTTCGACCCCGAACTGACTCGCGGCCTCCCGCCCGGGCTTACTGCCGCCACTGGGGCGGACGCATTGACTCACTGCATTGAAAGCTATACCTGCCCGGTGTTCCATCCGATGTGCGACGGTATCGCGCTGGAGGGGATCCGGCTCATCGTGGACGCGCTTCCGCGCGCCTACAAAAACGGCAACGACCTCGAGGCCCGGGGCAAGATGCTCGTGGCCGCCGCGATGGGCGCGGTCGCGTTTCAGAAAGACCTTGGCGTCGTCCATTCGATGGCGCATCCGCTCTCAACGATTTGCGGCATGCACCACGGTCTTGCCAACTCCCTTTGCCTGGTTGCCGGTATGAAGTTCTGCGCCGAACGCAAGCCAGGACTCTACCGTCGCGTCGGCATCGCCTGCGGCCTCGAAGTGATGAAATGCTCCGATGCTGAAGCCGACCAGCGCACGATTGCGTTCCTGGCAGAGTTCCTCGCCGGCCTCGGCCTCAACACAAAACTCCGCGACCACAGCGTGAAGGAAGAGCACCTTGATGCCCTGGTCGCTCAAGCCGTTGAAGACCCGTGTCACAAAACGAACGCAGTGCCGGTGAACTTCGAAGATTTCAGGAAGCTCTACCGGGAAGTCTTGTGAGCGGGGAAACCGGGTTTTGTCTCGCGCAGGCCAATGTCGCTTTGGCCGCGGCGCGGTTTGATTCCCCCACGATGGCCGGCATGGTTTCGCGGCTCACTGAGATCAACGCGCTCGCGGAGCGGAGTCCCGGCTTTGTCTGGCGGTTCCAGAACCCGCCCGGTTTCGACTGGCTTGCGCCCTTTGCGGACTATTTTGACGCTTTCGAGCCGGAGCGCATTTTCTTCAACATGTCGGTCTGGGAAAATGTGGAGGACCTGCGCCGGTATGTCTTTGAAACTGCGCACGTCGAGCTGCTTCGCGGCAAAGAGGCCTGGATGCTGCCCGCGCTTCGCCCGCATCTTGTCCTATGGTGGATTCCCAGCACTCGACTTCCCACAGTCGAAGAAGGCAGGCAAAGACTTGCTTTGCTCGCCAGGCGAGGGCCAACTCGTGAGGCATTTTCGTTTGCAAAACCGTTTCCGCCGCCTGTCGATGTCACTTCTATTCCCGACTCCAGGCAGGCTTGAGTTATGAGCTTGCCGACGCAACTCTTCATCGACGGCGCCTGGCGCAACTCTGCCTCCGGCCGCCGCACCACGCTCATCAACCCGGCGACGGAAGAACCGTTTGGCGAGGTCGCCGCGGCGGACGGCGCTGACGTGAACGCCGCGGTCGAGTCCGCGCAGCGCGTGTGGGAATCAGGTTGGCGCGACCTCGCGCCCGGCAAACGTGAAGCGATATTGCACGCCGTTGCCCGCAAACTCCGCGAGCACATCGAGGAAATTGCAAAACTCGAAACCCTGCACATCGGCAAGCCGATCAGCGACGCGCGCGATGAAGCGTCCCTGGGCGCGCGCGTGTTTGAGTATTACGCCGGCGCGGTCACCAAATTTTGCGGCCAGACCATTCCCGTCGGACGCGGCGGGTTCGACTTCACCCTGCGCCAGCCGATGGGCGTCGTCGCTGCAAACTTGGCGAACTCGCCCACGCTGCGGGACTGCCGCCCGGCGTGCTACAGGTGCTGCCCGGTTCGGGTTCGGCCATCGGCGACGCGCTCGTCACCCATCCGCTCGTTCGCAAGGTGTCCTTCACCGGCTCCACCGGGATTGGCCGCCGCATCATGGAACTGGCATCGCGCGACTTGAAACGCATTTCGCTCGAACTCGGCGGCAAATCACCCAACATCGTTTTCGCCGACGCCGACTGGCAACGCGCGGCCGAGACCTCGCCCATGAGCGTCTTCGCCAACACCGGCCAGGATTGCTGCGCCCGCAGCCGCGTATTCGTCGAACGCAGCGTCTGCGAGCCGTTCGTTGAGAAGTTCGTCGCCGCGACGAAGATGCTCCTCGTTGGCGACCCGACGAAGCCTGAAACCCAACTTGGCCCGCTGGTCTCCGCCGCCCAGCGCGGGACGGTCGAAGAATTCCTCGCCGACGCTCGCCAGCGCGGCAGCAAGTTCGCCTGCGGCGGCGGGCGCCCCCGCGCAAAAGGTTATTATCTCGAACCGACTGTCCTGCTTGACGTGCGCAAGGACGACCGCTGTTGGCGCGAGGAAATCTTCGGCCCGGTCGTCTGCATTACGCCGTTCGACGACGAGGCGCAAATGATCCGCGACGTGAATGCCTCGCCCTACGGCCTGAGCGGCTCGCTCTGGACGAATGACCTGCGGCGCGCCCTTCGCGTGGCCAAGGCGGTCGAGAGCGGTGTGCTGAGCGTTAACTCGCATTCCAGCGTCCACGCCGAAGCGCCCTTTGGCGGGTTCAAGCAAAGCGGCATCGGCCGCGACCTCGGTATGGCAGCGATGGACGGTTACACGGAGTTGAAGAATGTTTATGTGGCCGAGTGACGCAAAATCGAGAATCGGCTTGCCGTTCGACACAGCGACTCGGACCCTTCCCGAAATTGTCGAACTTCACGAGTCCTCCGGCAGAGCAGGAGGTTTCCATGCTAATGACTGATGGAGTGGTCGTGGCCTGCATAAATCCACATCGGCTCGGTTTTACCCGCGCGCTCGAATCCACACTTGCGGTAGAAATCCACCGCCCCTCCATCGGCAACCACCATGTGCTGGTGGAATCCCTCGTAGCGCGCCATGAGCCTGCTCATGAGTTCCGTGCCGATGCCCCGACCCTGGTAGTCCGGCAGCACGAGCAAGTGCGGATAATAAACGACCAGGTAACCGTCTGAGATGGCATTGCCGAGCCCGATAAGCCTCGTGCCATCCCAGGCCGTGACCAGCGAGTCAGACGCCAGCAGCGCCTTGCGTAACAGCTCCGGCTTCTGTGCCGACGACCACTTATTGGCGCGGTAAAGAGCCAGGACGCTCTCCAGCGGCAACTTGCGCCTCTC
Source organism: Verrucomicrobiota bacterium (assembly GCA_003219345.1). Taxonomy (GTDB): domain Bacteria; phylum Verrucomicrobiota; class Verrucomicrobiia; order Limisphaerales; family AV2; genus AV2. Next base: position 1,238 of record QHOP01000114.1, on the reverse strand, counting down.
GCTGTATTGAATGGCGTTCGGCTCTAGCTTCATTAGCGGCGGTTCGCTCGACCGATTTTGGGTGATTATGTAATGACATGATACGAACCAAGAACAACCAACCCGATCTCATGCTTTGGTTCCCCACTCTGCTTCAACCATTGGAGGGTGTCAATCTTTTTGGCGATACATCTTCGGTGAATTCGCGAAACGTCTTCTGCGTCATTCAAAATTAAAAGATAAGAACTCGTCGGTTTGTCCGAAGAGACCGTGGGTTCTCGGTAGGTAGGGAGGTCTGCCATATCAAGATGCTTTTGTCTAACCCGGAAGGTTCATAGACTCATTCGTCTGACCAGCTCAGGCACCGGCGAAGAAAATATGAATAATCAAAAAACGCAAGGCCAAACCGAAACGCGAGAGCCGGTTGCCTCGTGCCAGCAGTAGGCAGGCAAGCCGCTCTGACAATCGAAGACGTGCCGCTTCTTCAAGATATGGACACGGAGAACAAAGCAGGCCAGCCATGTGAACATACGGGAGAGCGCAAAACACAGAGGCAGACGGGAGCCAGCCTCCGACGACGTTCGGATTTCACTCTGAGCCAAACGGCTGCTCCCGTTCGCTGCACTGTCTTGGGCCTGTCATTGGATCCTGTTTAACCAGTGCCACTCCACGAGCAGCGCCCAGATGAGCAGCCACCCCAGTCCGAGTGTCATGCCCTGCAGTGAATGCGTCTTCCAGGATAAGCGACAGCGCCGGATACAAAGTAATAATACCCACAGTGGCCCTGCCAGGTACGCGGCGAACATCATGCTCAGCGACCAGGCAACGTCAAGAATGGGTCGCATCATCGCCCGGTGGGCGTCTGCGAGCGGTCCAAGCGCACCCTTCGTCCCGGCCGGCTGATGCACCGCTGCGGTGGCAACCACGAACAGGACAATGAATGGTGACAACGCACACGTCCAGCTGAGCAGTAATAAAACCGCTCGACTGCGGCGATCATTTGCCGTCCAGGGGTTCATCTGGCCCAACGAGAACAAGATGAGCGACGCGCGGAGCGCGGTGCGGCTCCTGCGGGCGAACCCAACCAGGAGACCTGACGCGCGGAGCCGGTTCGCCCCAGCGCGAGTCGGTGTGAAAAGTACCGCATTTGATTTGAAGAGTTATCCCAGCGAGGCGTCCTTCTCAAGCACGCAATGTTGTTAGGCGCATCGGTTGGATGGTCGTAGTGCATCGGAAATCAACGCGTCCAGCACCTCTTT
>QHOP01000371.1:23237-30523 GCA_003219345.1 Verrucomicrobiota bacterium | reverse complement strand
TCGAGCCCTGCCTGCATCATCACATTGCCCGTTTTCCAGTTGACGCCGATTGAGGGCTCGCCTGCGCTCTGACCCAGCGGAGCCGGCGCGGCGAAGTTGACAAAGGAGGGCGGCGTAGCGCCCCCGACCGAGGGAGTACCGCAACAGAGTCCAAACAGGAATAGAAGGTATTCCAACCCGACCACATTGACAGAGGCAGTGTTCATTTCGATTCCAGATTGATCGTCAATGTCGCGTTCATCGCGGAAAACTACTGCGTTCATGACAGCGCGACAAGCCGCGGGGGCAAGCGGTATGGCGGCGGGTGAACTGCTCCGGCACGCCGCTGAGTAGCTGCGCCCGTTCAATCCTTGGTCCGTCAGGACGAAATCCGGGCGCAGAGACGACAACAATTCGGAAGCGTGTTTTTGCGGAGCACAAGTGTGTGTCGGATCATGGCTTTAGTCGCAAGGCGCGATACTTTTTCAACATTCGGCGCAGCAGCGGCGCAAAAACCAGCGGGTACGCCCGATACATCCACCACGCCACGCGGGCCGAGAACGGAAACACGATGATCTCCTGATTCCGCGCTACTCCGCGCAAGACCGCTTTCGCGGCCTGATCCGGTTCCATCACCCAGCGCCACGGAAGTTGAGCAAGATGATCTTCCTTCCGCACGTTCCAGTACATGTTGTGTTCGCCCATGTTCGTTCGGACCAGGCCAGGGCAAGCGACGCTGACCTTCACGCCCAACCCGGCTGCCTCCGCGCGCACGGCAGTCGAGAAACCCACGATGGCCCATTTCGTGGTGCTGTAGGCCGTGAGAATCGGCGTCGGCATCAAGCCGGCCACGGACGAAATATTCACGATGTGCCCGAAGCCTCGCCGCAGCATCACGCGATACGCCGCCATCGTGCCGTGCACCACGCCGAACAGGTTCACGTCCACGACCCGCCCGAAATCTGCGACGTTGCCGTCGCGGAGTTCTCCAACGACTGCAACCGCGGCGTTGTTGAACATGTAGTCGAGGCGCCCGTGAGTCGCGGCCACATCATTGACGAGCTTGTCCACCTCCGGGGCAAGCGAAACGTCCAGTTGCGCCGCCTCCGTCCGACCGCCGCGCTGACGAATGGCCGCAGCGACTTCCTCCGCTCCCGCAACATTGATATCGGAGACAACGACGGAGGCGCCGTCGGCTGCAAGTTTTTCGCACAAGGCACGGCCAATTCCGGATGCGCCGCCGGTTACGAGCGCGACCCGGCTTTCAAGTTTGCGCGTTGTTGCAGTCAATCGTCAGCCTTCGAAAAAGTGCACCGACTCTCTTTGGCACCGTTTCACCCTTCAACACCAGCGGGGGACGGGGAAGCGCGTTGAGCACCCTTCAATATCTGAACATCTTTGCCGCGCCGATGTTCTGCAGCGCATCCATCGCCCAACCGGTCGGGACGCAGTGAGCGATGATTTGCAACGTTGCCGGCACGATTTCCAAAGGCCACCAGCATCCGCCGAGCGCCGCCATGATCGAGCTTGCCAGCACGCAAAGGCCGATGATCTTGTCCTCGTTCTTCACCGCCGCGCCGATCCACACGCCGAGTGAAGCCGCGACCCACGCGTAGATTCCGAGTGTCAGCAGGATGACGAACAGGTTCTGTCCCAGGTTGACCTTGAAGATGAATTGGCCGAGCAAGAGGAAGAAAATAATCTGGACGCCGCCCAGCAGGAAGCGTCCATAGACTTTGCCAATGACCAGTTCCCATCGCCGAATCGGATACACCGCCAGCCGCCGTAACACGCCGTCCGCGCGTTCGCCGGCGATGCTCGCACCGCCGAAGATCATCAGGTTCATCATCAGGAACTGCACCAACGTGCCGGGCAGCGACTGGTTGAAGCCGGACGGCGTCGGATTGCGTCCGGCGAATTGCGCCTTGAGGCTCACGGGATTCTCCGCTTTCGCCAGCGCCCGCAGTTCCGGTTCGTTCACCGGCTCCTGGCTTCGAGACGCCAGCTCGAACAAGTGCGAGTTCATGGCCACAAGCGCCCGAATCAAACGCAGCTCGATGAGGAACGCCGACTCCGCGCCCGAACCTTCGACCTGGAAGAATTCCACTTTCACAGGCTCAGTCTTGAGGACTTTCCCGGTGAAGCCGGCGGGGATGCGAATGCCGCGCTCGGCTTCGTTGCGTTTGGCCTGCTCAACGAGGCGCATGCCCTGCGCGTCCAGTTCCTCCATCAACAACGTCCCGAGGAAGCCGGTGTCGCGATTCTCGATGAGCACGGCCGGGCGCGGGTTGGACGGAGCACCGGGCCCGCGGAATGCGATGCCAAAGAAATAAACGAACACCAAAGGCACGAGGAACAGCCAGACGTAACCTGCCTTCATGCGCAGGAACAGGCGAATGTCGTTGTGGCCAATCTGGAAGACGCGTTTCATGCGCGGATGCCTTTCGCCAACGCGCGCTGAAAAACCCATGACGCTGCGATCACCAGCCCCAGCCCCAGGACCAGGAGCTTCAAGGCGGCCCACCTCCATGGCATGTCAACGGCGCCCGACTGCAATGCGCGCAACGATTCGATGAACCAGTAGTTCGGCATGAGCGGACTGAGATGATCGCGGAACAATGGCGGAAGTTGCCTCGCGGGAAAGAAACTGCCGGCGACGAACGACAGACACATCACGATGACACCATTCACCGCATTGGCGCGTCGTTCGCTTCGCGCCAGCGCGGCGATGAAGGCCATGAACCCGGAGCCAAACAGACCGAAAGCCAGAATCACCACAGCCATCGCCAGCGGCCTCTGCCAATGGATGCCGAACATCAGGACACCGCCGCCAAACATCACGATGCTGCCGAGCACGACGACCGCCATCGCGAGAACCACCTTGGAAATCACGAAGGGCAGCAGCCGATCATGCAGCGTGCGGAACCGGTCGAGCGTCCGCGCTGTGACTTCGCGGTAGAGATCGCGAATTGCGTGGTCGGCAAGGAACAACAGGAACATTGCCGCCATGCCCGGGAGCAGAAAGGCGAAGATGTTCAGCGCCGGCCCTTCTTCCTTGGCCTTCTTTTGAGTGGTTGTCTCGTAACCGATTAACGGCGGAAACAGGTAGTGTTCGGCCTTCTCGAATTTGTCACCGACTCGGACCATGAGCTCGGCAATTCGCTTCATGTCGGGCCGCCCCTCTTTTTCGAAGACCTCTTTCCATGCCGGCAGATCGGAACGCAGGTTGCGGGCGACGGCGTTCAAGCCCGTGACGGCCACTTGCAGGAGTTCCTCCAGAATCGCCGGGTAAAACGATTGCGCGGGATTCTTGATCAATTCGAATGCGACCGGCCCATCGCCCGCCAGATAGGTTCGCGTGAACCCTTTCGGAATGATCAGCACGGCGCTGATTTTGTTGTCATTGATTTGCTTGAAGGCTTCGTTCCTTTCGAGAAAGTGCGCCTCCAGATGTTTCTTGAAATCACCCTGGTTCATCGCGCCGCGCAGCAGGCTGCTCAACACGGAGTCGTCCTCATCCACGACCGCGAGCTTGATCTGGCCCAGGCCGCCGCCTTTCGAGGAAGGCCCGAACACGAGGCCAATCAGCGCGGTGATGCAGAGCGGCAGCGCGAGATTGAGCAGATACGGCCAGGGATTGTGCCGGGCGCGTTTGAGGTCTTTGATGAGGAGCGTCCAGAGCATGGCTCAGAACCGCGTACGCCAATAAATCAGGTGAAGTTGTGATGCGCGTGGCCCCCTCACCCGCCCTCCGGGCACCCTCTCCCCCTCGGAGGGGGAGAGGGCGGGGTGAGGGGGTCCGTCGCAACCAGGCGAACCGCAACATTCACCAGTCGAATTTCGTTGAGCGAATCCTTTCATCCGTTCAGTGGCCTAGCGTCTATTCGCGCAATTCCCGGCCGGTGAGCTGCAGGAACACGTCGTTCAAGTTGGGCCGCTTCAAAGTCACGTTTTCCACGCGCACGGGCAGTTCCAGCAGATCGCGCAGACACTCCGAAGGATGCCGGCTGTTTTGAGAGGACACGATGAGTTGGTGATCCAACTTCTGAATGATACGAAAGCGCTCACGAAATCCCGGCCAGTTGTCGGGATTGGCCTGTTGCAGGTTTCCCTCCAGCACAAACAGTTGATCGCCGCCGAGGCGCTTTTGAAGTTCCGGCAGGGTTCCTTCGGCCAGCAATTTGCCGTGGTCAATAATGCCGATGCGGCTGCATAACGTCTCCGCTTCCTCCAGATAATGCGTGGTGTAAAGGATCGCCGCGCCTTCCGCGCCCAGTTGGCGCACGAATTCCAGAATGTTCGCGCGCGCCTGCGGGTCGATGCCGACGGTCGGCTCGTCCAGGAGCAGCAGTTTCGGCCGGTGCATGAGCGCGCAACCGATGTTGATACGACGCTTCATGCCGCCGGAGTAATTTTTCACCGCATCCCGCGCGCGGTCGGCGAGCGACAATGCCTCCAACACTTCGCCGGCGCGTTCGCGAGTCTCGACCGCAGTCAGGCCGGCCAGGCGCCCCCAGAATTCGAGGTTCTCGCGGCCGGACAGTTCCTCGTAAAGCGCAACCTCCTGCGGCACGACGCCCATGATCTTCTGCGCGCGAGCCGGATCGCTCCAGAAGTCTGCGCCATCGACCGCGACTTTGCCGGCGTCGGGCCGCAGCAGACCGGAGATCATCGAGATGGTGGTGGTTTTGCCCGCGCCGTTGGGGCCGAGCAAACCGTAAATTTCACCCGCTCGCACCTCGAAACAGACATCACTGGCGGCGCGCACCTCGCCAAACGTTTTGCAAAGTCCAGTGACTTGGAGGAGGGACATAAGGATGACGGCACGAGTGTTAGCCGAAAGGAGCGTCGCAGCATAGCCAAAACTCCGCGTGAATCCTGATCAACCTGTCGCAGCTATGCCGAAGTCAGCAGCCCCCAACGCCGCCGGATGCGGTGTTCGATCTGGCCGAAGAGAAAGCGGTCCAGCAGCAGCCCGAACAGGATGGTCAGCACCATGATGCCGAGCACCTGGGCAGCGTCGTTCAATTCGCGGCCCCAGTAGAGCAGATAACCCAGCCCGATGCTCGATTTAATCAGTTCGGCGGAGACAGCGCCGTGCCAGCCCAGGGTCCAGCCAAGTTTGACGCCGGTGACAACGCGCGGAAGTGCCGCCGGCAGAATGACGCGAAAGGGCATGGCGTAGCCGGGAGTGCCCAGCGTGCGCGCCGCGCGCAGGTAAATGGGCGGGATGTGCAGGATGCCGTCGGAAGTCGCGATGGCCACGGCAGCGACCGAACTCATGATGACAACGAAATAGATCCCGCTGTCGCTCAGACCAAAGATGAGCAGCGAAATCGGCACCCAGGCCGCGCTCGGCAAGGTTTGCAAGCCGAGGAACAGGGACTTCAGACAACTGTTGACCACCCGACTCATGCCCATGGGCATACCGATGACCAGACCAATTCCAGCGGCGATGGAAAAGCCAATGGCCATGCGCACCAACGTGGCTTTGATGCTGGGCCAGAGCATCCCATCATTGCCCAGCTCCCAGAGGCGCCAGCCGACTTGCAGCGGCGAGGGGAACAGGTAATCGGGAATGATCCGCAGACTGAAGAGCGCCTGCCAGATGACAAAGAGGAGCAGGTAAAAGCCGAAGACGTAGAACCTAAACTTTTTCTCCGGGGATGGTTTCACGTTGTCCTTCCTCCAACAGCGCGGCGATTTTGCCGGCATATCCGGCCACTTGCGGATCGTTGATGTCCCGCGGGCGCGGGAGGTCCACTTTGATCTCCGTTTTGATGCTGCCCGGCCGCCCGGTGAAGACGATCACGCGATCTCCCAGGCAGGCGGCTTCGCGCGGGTCGTGAGTGACCGAGACAATGGTCTTGCGCGTGCGAACGAGGATGTCCTGCAATTCGCCATAGAGCCTGGCGCGCACCAGCGCATCCAGCGCCGGGAACGGCTCGTCAATCAGCAGCACTTTGGGGTCAGGGGCCAACGCGCGCGCCAGAGCGGCGCGTTGTTTCATGCCGCCGGACAGTTCGTGAATGGGCGACCTGGCGAACTCCTCCAGGTGCATCAGTTTCAAAAGTTCCCGCGCTTTCTGCCTTCGCAGCCGCGGTCGAAAGCGGTATCCCGGCCGCCAGCCCAATCCGTAAACGACGTTGTCGATCACCTTGAGCCACGGGAACAGGGCGTGTTCCTGAAACATCATCAGCCGGTCGTGGCCGGGCCGCGTCACGCGCCGGCCCTCCAAAGTGATTTCGCCCGAAGTAGGCTCTTCGAATCCGGCCACCAAATTGAGCAACGTGGATTTGCCGCAGCCGGAGGGACCGAACAGAACCACATACTCGCCCTCCCTGATTTCAAGATTGATCGGTTTGAGCGCTTCCACGTTTTGTCCGGCGTTCTCGAAAGTTTTCGCGACGTTTGCCAGACGGAGTTTCACCGGCGCGGCCGCGACCGCTGACTCGGCGGTCGCGGGCACTGAAGCAGAGTTCTGAGTCATGCGGGACTTATTCAGCTACGGCGGCAAGGTGTTTCTCCTGGAGCACCTCGTTCAGCGTTGTCAGCGAATAGATGCCCTTCAAATCCGGATGGGTCCGCAGAAAGCCTATTTTGTGCGCGGCCTCGGCGGACTTGCGCAACGAGGAACTGATCGGGTCCCAGGTAAACTCCACCCGCTCCATCGCCCGGGCGATGACCGCGTCGGGGAGCGCCTTGCCCGTCTCCCTTTTCAATTCCGCGTTCAGGACCTGGGCCGCCGCGGCCTTGTCGGCATTGATCTGCTGCGTCACTTCGACCAGCGCGGCGAGCAGGTTGGTGATCAGCTTCCGGTTGCCGGCCAAAAAGCGTTTGCTGACGGCCAGGTGAGTCGTCACATACCGGCCGTTCGGCCAAAGCTTTTTTTCATCGAGGAAAAGCTCTCCGCCGCTTTCGAATTCCAGGCGCGAGAGCCACGGCTCCACCGTCCAGGCGCCATCAATTTGCTTTTTGCGGAACATCGTGAGCTGATCCGGATTGGACAGGGGCAGCAGCGTGAGCGTGCCGCCCTTTTCCCTGAGCTGGTAGCCACGCTCGCCAAACCAGACGCGAGCGGCCACGTCCTGGGTGTTTCCCAACTGCGGCGTGGCGATGGTTTTGCCGTCAAAGTCCTTTTCGTTTTGGATGTCGGCGTCCTGGCGCACCACCAGGCCCGAGCCGCCACTGGCGCCTCCGGCGATGATCACGAACTTTTCGCCCCTGGATTTGATGAAGCCGTTGATGGCCGGATTGGGACCCACGAACGTTGCGTCGATGGCGTCGGTGAACAGCGCTTCAATCGC
>QHOP01000371.1:0-23083 GCA_003219345.1 Verrucomicrobiota bacterium | reverse complement strand
TTTGTTTTCATAATTCCATTTCCCGGTTCCGCCTGGCTTCCAACTGTCCCACCGACGAGGTCGTATCGTTACACTCGGTGTGTTGCCCGCTCAAGACTGCGGGATCGGCGTCCGTTGCGCCAAAGTGGCCGCGTGGCGGCAACCGCAGGCGTAAAGGTGCAGCCCAGTTGAAGCTGAGGACGGCGTTAGAAAACCAAAGGAATCGTGCCGTGTTCAAGGGAATTCGTTCAATTGTGCTGCCGGGGTCAACCCACTACCCTGGCGACCTGTGGATGCGACTCTTTTCCGTCTCGTTCAATACGCCACGACCTTCATCGCGCGGTGTTGAGCGGCGCGCTTGCGCTGAGTTTCGTCGAGGATCTTCTTGCGCAAACGGAGGTTTTTCGGCGTGGCTTCGACGTATTCGTCCGGGCCGATGTATTCCAGGGCGCGTTCCAGACTGAGCTTGAGCGGCGGATTGAGTTGGATGCCTTTGCCGTCGCCCTGCGAGCGCATGTTGGTGAGCTTTTTCGCCTTGCACGGGTTGACCGGGATATCGTTGTCGCGGGCGTTCTCGCCGACGACCATGCCCTTATAAATTCTGTCGCCCGGCTCGACCATGAGGCGTCCGCGCTCCTGGATCATGTTCAAGGCGTACGCCATGGCTTCGCCGTCCTCCATGCTGACCAGGGAACCGTTCTTGCGCGCCGCAATCTCGCCGCGGTCGGGGCCGTACTCGTGGAAGAGATGACTCATCACGCCGAGGCCGCGAGTGGTGTTCATGAGGTCGGTCTCGAAACCGATCAGGCCGCGCATCGGAATGAGCGCCTCGATGGTCACCTGGTCGTTGTGGTGGTCCATGTGCGTGATCTCAGCCTTGCGGAAGGCGAGATTTTCCATGATCGGCCCCATGTGCTCCTGTGGAATTTCGAGGAAAAGTTTTTCAATGGGTTCGAGCAGGTTGCCGGCGGCGTCTTTCTTCCAGAGCACCTCCGGGCGCGAGACGAGCACTTCGTAGCCCTCGCGGCGCATCTGCTCGACCAGGATAGCGATCTGCATTTCGCCACGACCGCTGACGGCGAAAATCTTCGGGTCATTGGTCTGCTCGATCCGCAGGGCGACGTTCGTCCGGGTTTCTTTGACGAGCCGTTCCCAGAGGTGACGCGCGGTGACCAGCTTGCCGTCGTTGCCCCCGAGCGGACCGTCGTTGACGGCGAATTCCATCTGGATCGTTGGCGGGTCGATTGGCTTGTGCGGCAGCGCGGGGCGCTCGGGATTATCGACGATGCTCTCGCCGATGAAGACCTCCTCGAAACCGGTCACGCCCACGATGTCGCCGGCGTGCGCTTCCTGCACTTCAATACGCTTGAGCCCCTCGAAGTGGTAAATCATGGTGATCTTGCCGTTGACCTTCGTGCCGTTGCCGTGAATGCAGACGGCGGGCTGTCCCATCGTGATCTTGCCCGAGTAAATTTTTCCGAACGCGATACGGCCGAGGTAATCGGAGTAATCCAGGTTCGCGACGAGGAGTTGAAAGCCTTCGCTGGCAAAGGCGCGTGGCGGCGGGACATGTTTGACGATGGTCCCGAAGAGCGGCTCCATCGAGTCGGTGTTGTCTTTGAGGTCGAGCCTGGCGTAGCCTTCCTTGGCGCTGGTATAAACGAACGGGAAATCGAGCTGCTCGTCCGTGGCATGGAGGGAAACGAACAGGTCGAACACCTCGTCGAGCACCTTCTTCGGGTTGGCGTTCTCGCGGTCGAGCTTGTTGATGACGACGATGGGCTTGGCGCCGGCTTCCAGTGCTTTGCGGAGGACAAATCGAGTCTGCGCCTGGGGACCGTCCGCCGCGTCCACCACGAGCAGTACGCCGTCGATCATGCTCATCGCGCGCTCGACTTCACCGCCGAAATCCGCGTGGCCGGGCGTGTCCACGATGTTGATGTGATAATTCCCGTATTTGAACGCAGCGCGTCGACGAGCGTCGTCTTGCCGTGATCGACGTGCGCGATGATCGCAATGTTCCGAATATGCTGCATTCAAAAACCGGCGGTCGCACCACGCCACAATGTAGCCGCAAGCTTCAGCTCGCGCATCCCGGCCCAGAGCTTGCGCAAGCCGAAGGGGTGCGGCTACAACCCTGCGGGTGTTCAACCGAGCCGCGAAGTGTGGCTGGATGACGGAAAAGGTCAAGCATTCGTCCGGCAGGGCAAAGTCTTGATGGGAATAACGCCGACCCAGGCTCAGCCTGGAGCCGAGTGCGAGGGAGTGATTTTTTGGGACGCGGGCATAGGGGACTTTTCGGCACGTGTTCCCTGCGGCAGTTGCCGCGGCAGTCCGGCGGATTCGTCCGGTGTTTCGACGCGTTTGATGAAGGAGCGGACGGCCATCAGGAAGACAGCCACGATCACCAGCGCGGCGATAAACACCGCCAGGTCTCCGAAACTGATTCCGGGGCTCGGCATGATCAATCTGCTGGAATGCGATTCAGGCTAAACGAACCATCTCTTCGGGGAATCGTCAAACGATTTGGTCCTCTCCGACGGAGCGGAAGGCCGGCAGAAATTCGAGAGGTCCATTTTTCACCGGGCAATTTCAGGTAGAGGTACGACGAGGAGGACTCACCCCGTCCCTCTCGCCTCGGAGGGGAGAGGATGGCCGAAGGCCGGGTGCGGGGTGGTTCATGGGAAGCCCTTTCGTTTTTCCGCATGCATTGGGACATGAACCCACCCCCAACCCCTCCGGAGGAGGGGAGTCAATGTCGGGCACGCCTGCCGAGTTCCCCTCCTGGGAGGGGTCAGGGGTGGGTTGGTTCATGGGAAGCCTTGCTCCAAAAAGCTGTACCATTACCGAATTTCGTAATTGCTTGACCATTGTTTCAACACTAACCATTTTCGCCGCGTGTCAAATAAGTTCTTGTGTCTTGTCCTGAATGTAGTTTTGGCGGGCTCGGGCTTCGCTGCCGAGCCGGAGCGCTCGGTCATCCAGATCATGACGTTCAGCCAGCAGCCGGTCTGGGACGCACCGTGGAGGTTTGACCCGGTCCGCCGCAGCAGCGGTTCTGGCTTCGTCATCAAGGGCAAGCGCATCATGACCAACGCGCACGTCGTGAGCTGGGCCAAGCAAATCCTCGTGCACCGCTACCAGGACCCGCGGCCGTACCTCGCGCGCGTCAAATTCATCGCGCACGACTGTGACCTCGCGTTGCTCGAAGTGGAGGACGAGAGTTTCTTTAACGGACTTGAGCCGCTCAGATTCGGCGATCTGCCCAAGGTTCGTTCGACGGTGGTGACACACGGCTATCCGGCGGGCGGCGAACAAATCTCCTACACGCGCGGGGTGGTGTCGCGCATTGAGTTGCAGAATTACGTGCACAGCGGCAACCGCGCGTTTCTCACCGTGCAAACCGACGCCGCCATCAATCCCGGCAACAGCGGCGGGCCGGTCGTGCAGGACGACCTCGTCGTCGGCGTCGCGTTTCAGGGCATGCCTGGCCTGGAGAACACCGGCTTCTTCATTCCGCCGCCGGTGATTCACCATTTTCTCAAAGATATTGAGGATGGCCGCTATGGTGGTTTCCCGATGGCAGGCATCCGCGTGGTGCCGCTGCAGAATCCGGCTTATCGTCGCTATCTCAGACTGCCGGACAATGACCTGGGGGCGCGCGTGGACAGTCTGCTGCCGATCGCGGCGACGGAGAAACTGATTCAACTGGACGACGTATTGCTGCGCGTCGGCAAATACGAGGTCGCCAGCGACGGAACGGTGTTGTACGAAGGGAACCGTGTCTCTGCGTCGGCGGCGTTTCAAACGGCCCAGCGCGGCGAAAGCCTGCCGCTGAAAGTCTGGAGGCAGGGCAAAGAGACGGACATTTCGTTGCCGATGAACGTCTATGAAGGGGATCGTTCCGTGGGGAACCAGTACGATGTGTTGCCGCGCTATTTTGTTTATGCCGGACTGGTGTTCACGCCGCTCAGCCTGGATTATATGAAGACCTTGGGCCAGGGCTGGCGCGACGTCGCCAACGCCGAGCTGATTTACGAATTGTACTATCGGCGCAGCGAGGCGCCGGACAGCACGCGAACAGAGCCGGTTGTGCTCGCTTCGACGCTGGCCCATTCGGTCAACGCCAATTTCAAAATTTCCAACCACGCCCTGGTGGACAAAATCAACGGTGTTCGCATCGACAAGCTCGAAGACGTCGTGCGCTCGTTTGAATCCACCACCAACACGCATCACGTCATCGAATTCGTCCCCAATCACGCCTTTGAAACCTTGAACCGAGCCGACGCGGAAGCCGCCCAGGCGGAAGTCTTGAAGACCTACGGCGTGCCCAAAGACCGACGGCTATGAACGTTCGATTTATCCATTGCTTCGCAGTTCTTCTGCTGTTTGGCTCCGGGCCCGGCTTTGGCAGCGAGGCCGCGAAGAAGGCGCCGGGCGATTGGGAGCGCGAACTGGTCAGCGTCGAGGTCCATCGCAAGCAGTATGATTATTTCCAGCCCTGGACCAAGCATGTGCAGACGGTCGTCAAAGCCGGCCTCCTCATCGGCCCGCGCGAAATCCTCACCACCGCCGATGGGCTGGACAACCGCACGCTGGTGCGCCTGCAAAAAGGCGGACGCGGCCCCTGGTGGAGCGCCGGGGTCAAGTGGGCTGATTATCCCGCCAACCTCGCCGTCGTCACCAGCACGGACGAAAAGTTCTGGGCGGGATTGAAACCAGCCACGCTCGCCGAGCCGGTCAAAAAAGAAGAAGAGATCCAAATCATCCGCTGGCGCGCGGGCAACCTCGAAGTGCGCAAAGCCGAGTTCAGCCGCTTTACCGTCAGTCATCCGAACATGAGCGACGCCGTGCACGTGCAACTGGAGTTAAGTTCGGAGATCGACGGTGTGGGCTGGTCGGAGCCGGCCATCGCCGGGAGCAAAGTCGTCGGTCTGGTCTTCTCGCAGTGCGGGAACCAATTGCAGGTGCTGCCTTCGCCGTTCATTCGCTCGATTCTCGACGCGCAGAAAAAGGGCCATTACAAAGGCCTCGGCTATTTTGATTTCACCTGGCAGCCCGCCGAAAACCCGGAGACGCTTGATTACCTGAAGCTCGAAGGCGAAAAGCGCGGCGTGGTGGTCATCGATGTGCCCGACAAGCGCGACACGGCTCCGGTGCTCAGACCCCGCGACATTTTGCTGCAAGTGGACGGTTTCGATGTTGACACTCAGGGCGACTATGTGGACGCGGGTTACGGCCATCTGGTGTTGGAGAATCTGTCCACGCGCAACAAATGGGCCGGCGACCCGGCGCGCTTGAAGATCTGGCGCGACGGGCGGGCGCAGGACGTGGTTTATCGCCTGCCTAAAGCGGAAGACGCGGCGCGGCTGGTTCCCGATGGGGGCAGGATTGGGAACGACGCGCTCCATTTCGACTCGCCTACTTCCGAAGTCAGGATCCAACGCCGGAGCGTCCCGCCGTCGTGATTTTGTCACAGGTGCTGCCGGACTTTTACAACCTCGGCTATCAGGAGTCGCGCCAACTCGTGGTCGAAAAAGTCAACGCGCAAAAGGTCAATTACCTCTCAGACCTGCAGCAGGCGCTCAGAAAACCGGTGAACGGTTTCCACATCCTCGAATTCACGAAGGGCGAGACATTGCAGAAAATCGTGCTCGAGGCCGCGACACTCGACGCCGCAACCAAACGCGTCCTCGACCGCTACGGCATCGACAAGGAAAGCGTCATCGTTTCACCGGCGAAATGAGCGCAGCAGCCGCCACACTCGTAACGCTTCTGTCACGCCCCACGCCTGCGCGTCACAGCCTCGCTGGCGATGCGGGGCGTCGCCGTCGAGAATCTCCGGAATCTGCCCCAGACAACCTTCATTCATCAACCGCTCCATGTCGCCCAAATAAGCCCTGGCCGTTGCGACCGCTTCCGGCGCGAAATCCCACGCGCGCGCCAGCGCTTCGCAGAAGGCCGGGAATGTCCACGCCCACGCCGTGCCATTGTGATAGGCCGGCTTGCGCCGCGTGTCTTCGTCCCCTTCGTAGCGGCCAAAATACGGTTCGGTCGGATCGTTGAGCAAGCGGCCGTCGCTGCCATAAATTGGCAGGGCTGGCGAAACCGGCAGTGGCGCAAGCGAACGCAGTGCGCCGGGAACAACGAGATAGCGGAGCGCCGCCTCCACACAACGTCTGGCCCGCGCGCCGGCAACCAGGCCGAGACCGACCACCAACAAACAATTGCTTCGCAACGCGTCGTCCACTCTGGCTGCGGATGCGGGCTTGTCCCGTTCGGCGATCAGCAAGTCGGCAAAGTAACCACGGTCCTCCAGCCAGAAATATTTTTGCAGCGAGCCTTCGGCGCGATTGGCCAATGCGCCCCATGGTGCACCGTCGGCTTTCGTGTCGATCCGCTCGAGTTGGAGCAGCAGCCGAATCCACAACACCTGTATCTCAATCGGATAACCTTCGCGCGGTGTGCCGGCCGGATGATTGGTGTCCATCCAGGTGAAATGACCAGGACTCCAAATCAGCGCCGACTCCGGATCCATGCCAATGCCGTTCGGCGTGCCGTCGCGATAATGCGTCGCTATGCTCCGCAGCACATCGGCGATCGTGCGCCCGCGCCCATCGATGCGTTGACTGTAAAGCGGGTCAGGCATCTTGGCTGACGCGGGCAGGGTGGAAGCCTGCTCCAGTCGGGCGAGTTCCTCGCAAACAATTCCGAACCACAACGCTGCGTCCGACGTGTCGCGGTTCGACGCGTCCTCGCCGTGAATGGTGTTAGGCAACGTCCCATTCTCCTCAAACCGCGCGAACGTCACCAGGATTTGCTTCACCTCGTCAATCATTCCTGCACTTAGCAATCCGCGCGCGCAAATCAAAGTGTCTCGTCCCCAATCCAAAAACCATGGATAACCGGCGATCACTGTCTTGCCTTCGTCCCTCCGCACGACAAAGGCTTTTGCTGCCTGAAGCAGACGGGCATCAAAGGAGTCCGGGCGTTCCACAACGTCCGCCGAACCCGCTGACCCTTCCTGCCAGGGGAACTGGCCGGATGTGGCAGTTGACGACGCGCTCCCCTCCTTTGGAAGGGTTGGGGGTGGGTCTGCGGTGACGACCAGCGTCGCCGTCGCCCGTTCCGCCAGCGGCAAATCAAACCAACCCGGACTATAAGCGTCTCCGCTGGCGACCTGGCCGCGACTCGCCTCGATGGGGTGAGGAATATCTTCGCACCATTCCGGTTCAGGACGAAATTCGCCTGCGTCGCTGAACACGTGCAGTTGGCGGTCGGAAGCAGGTGTGAACGCAAAACCCGGCTTATCCGGCAACGGTCTCGTGTTTGTGCTGAAATGATGTTCCGCGGCGCCGTTGCGTTTGGTTTCCCAGTGAAAATTTCGGTCTTCGATATCCACGCGCACCGTCAGGCGAATCTCTCCGGAAGGGCCGCCTTCCACGCCGCTGCTGACTTCATCGAAAGTCGCGTGGGGACGTCGCTCTGCGCCGTCCGGTCGGCCAGGTTGCCTCATCATCCCGCGGCGGAAGCGCAACACCGTCGTGTTCAGTCCCGGCAGCATCTCAGCGGTCATTTCGATTTCAACCGTGCATCCGTCGCCGGCGTCGGTGGCAAATCGCCAGCGCGCCGGCGGCCCAGGCTCGAACGCGATGAGGTTGTCCGCGTTCAACGTGGAAATGAATCCGTTGGCATTGGCCCAGACCCGGACGCGCTTGGCGAAGATGTGTCGGTCCACCGGCACCCTTGCGTTCAGGTTTGCGCCGAGCAGGCAATCGTATTTGGATGCCACGCGACCCACGTCCACACACAGCCGCGCCATGCCGCCGATTCCGTTGGTCAGCAAAACAATTTCGGATTTCGGATTTCGGATTTCGGATTTCAGGTTTTCTGGCGTTGAAGACAGAAACCTTACTCCTCCTGCCACTTGCTGCTCCGCGATGCCGTATCGCTCCACGACCAGTTCGGCATCACCTTCTTCGGCTGGCGGCGGAAAGCAGGCGACGTGACCGTCGCGAACGGCGACCGACTGCGCGTGCCGCGCGGCGCCGCCATCTTCGAAGCGCAGCGTCGCGCGGAACGGCGCGTCGTCCCGAACCAACAGCCAATGTTTCGGCGGAACCGGTGTGACTCGACGGCGATCGATCAAACTCCACGAGATCACGTGCGGGAATTTGTTGCTTCGCAAGGCGGCATCCAGGGCCGCCAGCAAATCGTTACGGGCGAGTTTTTTGTCCAGATAAGCGAGCGAACCAAGAAACTGTTTCGGATCACGCTCCGTCAAACTGGCGAGAGCGCGCCAGTCATGCGGGCCGAGGTCTTCCGGCTCGACCACCTGGCTCAGTGCGCTGACGGCGAAGGCAGCTTGTGCCCGTGCGCGGCGATAGGCGTCGCCCGAGACGTAGCCGCCGACGTGAGGAGGCGGAACCGCATTCGCGCCAGGCACATCCACCTCCTCACGTCGGCGGCTACTCTCGGAGAGCGCGAGGCAGTAACAGGCGCCCGGTTTCAAAGCGAATTGAATCTTTCCGTCGTCTGCCAACTTCGCTTTGGGTGTCGGTTGTCCGAGCAAATCCTCGAGCGACGACAAGGTAGAACATCTGTATTAACCAGCGCCAACACAGCGTCTTTGCCGTCAACGGAGACGCGTTGGAAAGCGAAGACGGGCGAATCAAGGGGACTTAATCGCGTAAGCTTCGCGCCGTCGAAGAAGCAGGGATGCCCGGCGAGTAATTGGTTGAGCGCGGCAAGTTCCGGAATGATATTTTCTTCACTGCCCCAGGCAAGACCGGCGCAGCCGTGCACCAGAACTCGTTCGGTGGCGAGCCATTCGACGCCGCAGGTGAAACCGTAGGCGCCGTTCACGCTCGCCAGCGCGCACAGCCGGTTGCGCAACAGCGACCATTCGCGGCCTTTTTTCGCGAGCCGGTCGTTGTCGTGCGTTTCACTGTAGTGCGCCAGCACACCGACGCGCTGGCTTTGTTTGTGCGTATGGTCGAAATAGCCGGCGACCTGCGGGCCGGTAGTTTCCTGGAACAACTCCGAGTAGGCCCACTGCATCCCGCCTTGGGTCAGCAATGCTTCCGTTTCGTTCCAGCCGCCGCCAAGCCCTTCGAGCAAGAAGAGCGTTTCGGGAAATTCCTCGCGCACGCGGGCGGTGATGTATTGCCAGACCGGCATCGGCACTTTGTAGCCGGCGTCGCAGCGGAAGCCGTCCACGCCGCGCCGGCACCAGGTGAGAAAGGCTTCAGCCAGATGCTCCCAAAGTTCCCTTTCGCGCGTGTTCAACTCGACCAGGTCCTCCCATGTCACGCCCCACGCGCCGGGACTGAGGAACGCGCCGTTCTCGCCGCGCAGAAACCACTCTGGATGCCGCTCGTGGAGGGTGGAACTCCAGCCGGTATGATTGATGACAAGGTCCAGAAAGAGCCGCCCCCCGAACGCATGGACCGCGTAGGCCAGTTCACGGAACTGTTCGACGCCGGTCGTGCGCCGATCGAACTCAATCAGCGCCGGGTCGATGGCTGTTAAATCCAGGCCGGCGTAAGGACTGCCGAATCGACCCAACCGCGCGTAAGTCGTCGGCGTCGGGTTGACCGGCAGCAGGTGCAGAATGCGGCAGCCGAGCGCGTCGATGATGTGCGGCAATTCTTTAATGAGGTCGCGCAGTTTGCCCGAAGGCGGAATGACCGCGTAGCCCTGCTTGTCCAATTGTTTCAACTGCGCGTCGAACTGTCGGTCCGCAGTTGCGACCAACGTCTTTGACTCGCCGAACAGGCGCGTGAAAGCGCAGTAAATTGTGTTCGCGGTGCGATAAGTGTCGGGATGGACCGAGAGGCTGGCGTCCGATCCCTCCGGCCAGAGCTGCCATCCCTTTTCGTCCACCACGTAGGCCTTGGCTTTGAACCAGCCGACTTCGGTCAACGTCAGTTCGACGGACCATTGGTCGCCCTCGCGCGGCATCGGGACATCGCGCCAGGACGCGCCGGTCATCGGTTTTTCGCCGCCGCGAGAGATGATGATTTCGCGGCGCAGGATTTGGCCGCGACCGAGATTGGTCCGGAGCAAACCGCGCCAACCACCCGGCAACGGCTCGCCATCCGCGCTGCGCAGTGTGAACCGCACGCGGTCGCCGACGAAACGCAGCAGGCGTTCGCCGGTCGGCGGAACCATTTCCAATTTGAGCGGTGGCGCAGCCATGCATCAATCCAGTTCGGTCGTTAGGATTGGCGAGCAACGGCGAGAATGCAATTCCGTAGGAGATACCTGGACGGCTTAACGAGAGAAAGCCTCTGTGAAGGATTATCGTAACGCCGCAAACAATTCCTTCATCTGCTTCAACAGCCTCGGCACCGCCGTCCACGGGTCTTCTTTCGATTCGTATTCGAGGGCGACGTAGCCCTGATAGCCAGCGTCGCGCAGGATTTTGACCAGGCGTGGCAGGTCGGCCCGCTCCTCGCCTTTGCCGTGCGGATGCACCTCGCCTTTCATCTGCACGTTCACGGCGTAGGGCGCGATCTTCACCAGGTCGGCGTAAGGATCGTCCGTGCGGAAATTGCCGGTGTCGAGATTGATGCCGAGCCACGGGCTTTTGACGGCGCGGACGATTTCCAGAATTTCCTCGGCGGTGGAAACGATGCCGCCATGGTTTTCGAGGCCGAGAAAAATTCCTTTGCCGCCGGCGTAGTCGCAGCACTCCTCAATGGCTGGAATACAAAGCTGTCTGGCTTCGTCGAGCGACATGCCGGACGGCGCGGCGCCGGCAAAGATGCGGATGTGCGGCGCGCCCATGATCGCGGCGTAGTCGATCCATTTTTTTGTGCTCGCGATTTCCTGGTCGCGCTTCGGGCCGGCAGGGACAGTAAAGGTGTTGCCGACCGCGGTGCCGCTGATGTCGATGCCGCGGAGGAATGCGTGCCGTTTGATCCTGATCAGGAAGTCGTGGTCAAGGTCGGGCGGGAAATAATAGCTCGTCAGTTCCGTGCCCTGGCAGCCGTGCTCGGCGCAATAATCGATGAATTGAAAGAGGTCAATCTGTTTGGATGGGTCGAGCCTGGCGTCGCGCTTGTGATTGGCGTCTTTGAAATAGTCACGGAACGAGTAACCGGCGAGACTGAGCAGCAGGCGCGGCGCGCCGGTGCGTTTGATGGGTTCAACGGCCAGAAGAGAACCGGTGTCCAGCAGGCTTGCGCCGGCAAAGGCGGCGCCGGCCCGGAGCGTGCATTTCAGGAAATTTCGTCGAGTGGTGGTTTGCATGAGGGCAGTAATACAAGCACCGCGAACTTTTGCCAGTCCAACTTTTGTTCAACCACGAATGAACACAAATCGGGGAGACACGAATTTCACTAATTTTCACCAGTTGAATTCGTGTTCATTCGTGAAATTCGTGTCGAATCAGTTCGTTCGGGGCGGTGCGTGGTTTACCGATCAGTCTGACAACCAGGCCTGAAGTCCGAAGAAGACAAGGCCCAGGCCCATCGCAATCAGACCGGTGATGGCAACGCCGGCGGAGGCGACAATCACGCCTCCCAAAGTGAAGACGAAACCGAAGAAGGTTACTCCAAACATGATGAAGTCCCAGGGCCCGCGTTCCGAATCTTGAAGATGTCTGTTCATGTCACACCACCGCGTTCCAAAAGCGGCTGAAAATTACAATTACAGGGCCACCGACGCAACCTTCGATCGGTGAGGCGATTTCACACCGCAGCAACCCGTCGAGCTTGTAGCCGCCGAGGTAACGAGGCGGAACCCGGCACGCGTCGAAAGTCCGCCTCCTCACGTCGGCGGCTACCTGGTGGCGGCGTTCTCATCCACTTGCATAAGCATCGATCGGAATTCAGCGTAATCGAAGGTTGTTCAGGATCGCGGTGGTGGAGCGCGCTTTGTTCAGCGTATAGAAATGAATGCCGGGCGCGCCTTCACGCAGCAGCTCTTCGCACTGCCGCGTGGCGTATTCAATGCCGAATTGCGCGGCTGCTTCATCGTCATCACCGCGCTTTTCGAGTTCATTCAGCAACGGCTTAGGCAGATCGGCGCCGCACAGAGCAGTGAACTTCTTGATCTGCGCCGTGCTGAGGATGGGAATGATGCCCGGCACCAACGGCACCGAGACGCCCAGGTTCGTCAGAAAGTCGCGGAATTGGAAGTAATCGCGGTTGCCGAAGAAAAGCTGCGTGATCACGAAATCTGCGCCGTGATCGATCTTGTTCTTCAGCCGCGGCCAGTCCACGTATTTGCCTTCCTTGCAGGCGATGTGCCCTTCGGGAAAACCGGCCACGCCGATGGAAAACCCGCCCACCTGACGGATGAACTCCACCAGTTGATAGGAAAACTCGAATCCGCCCTCGGTCTTTCTAAATTCGCCTGTGCCACCGGGCGGATCGCCGCGCAGCGCCAGAATGTTGTTGATACCGCGCGAGCGCGCTTCAGTGAGATAAGCGCGGATTTCCTCTTTAGTGGCGTTGACGCAGGTCAGGTGCGCCATGGCGGTGAGGCCGTGCTGCCGTTGAATGCGGTCCACAATCGTCAACGTCTTGTCCCGCGTGCTGCCGCCCGCGCCGTAGGTGACGGAACAGAAATCAGGCTTGAGCTGCCTCAGCGCGGGGATGGTCTTTTCCAGCAATACGCGCTCGCCCTCCTCGGTCTTGGTCGGAAAAAACTCGAAGGAGATGACCGGACGTTTGGCCGCCCGTGCCGTCATGTAGATGTCGCGGATGAAATGCACCGCGGGATGATGCCTGGAATCGTTCACAATTCAATCCGGCAATTGCCGCAGAAATTCAGGGGAGCGGATTTGTACGGCTGAAGAACCAAAGTGCAACTACGACGGGAGCCGGCGGCCGTAGCCGCCGCCGTCAGTCGGCGCAAACTTCCTTTGCCCCTGGGCGCGCCCGCCCTCGGTCGTCGCTTCCGCGAAAGGGTCAGCGCGGACTGACGTCCGCGGCTACGGGAGCAGACGACTACTCCATCTGGCGGGCCGGGAGAACCCTCTTTTCAATTCCCGGTTCGCGCACAGCGTAGTAATGCCTCCAAAACCACGGCCAGTAATCCGGGTCGAACGGATTCACACGCGGGTAGCCCGGAATAACCGCGCCGAGATACGGCCAGTCGGCCGGCTTCTTGATCAGTTCGTCTTTCAGCGGATTAAGCAAAACGTAATCCGCACAGGCCAGACTGAAGGCGCGCCGTTGGCGCTCGTGAGTTGTCAGCACGTGATCGTGCGCTTGATGCTGAAACTCCGCGGGCTTGAGGAACGGTCCTAATTGCGCCCGCAAGAACTTGATCCCGTTTCGCTGGTCGGTATTCCTTCGCAGGCCCATCCAAACCAGGTGAACGTGGTCGGGCATCAGGCAATACGCCGGGGAAAGCAATCCCTCGCGCGTCGCCGCGTGCAGCATCATCTCGCGAAACGCGGCGTGAAACCGGTCGTCGAGCCAGTCCTGGCGACGGTGAGAGATCGGCATGGTCCAGAAAACGACTGCGTCGGCCTGATAAAACTCGCGACGAAGGCGGGGAAGGAAGTGCGAGAAATCCGAGCGCGGTTTTCGTTGGGAATGGTCGGGTGGCGGGGGTTTGGCCTTCATGCGGGGAGATTTTAGCGCGGACTGACGTCCGCGGCTACGGGTTGTTTGAATCGCCGCTCGACTCTGTTCTCATCTGTGCGGCTTTGTTTCATTTCCACTGCGCGAATTTGCTATGGCCGAAAAACCAAAGCGCGATTACGACGAGAGCCAGTGGCCGTAGCCGCCGACGTTAGTCGGCGCAAACTTCCTTTTACGTGACGCGCGCCTTCCGTCGGTCCTCTCGTGCGCGAAAAGATCAGCGCGGACTGACGTCCGCGGCTACGGGCGAAGGCGGCTACTTTTCTATTTTCACCGCCACGCATTTGTTTCATCTTTACAGCGGCAAATTCGTTATGGCCGAAAAAGCAAAGCACAATTACGACGAGAGCAAGGTCAAGACCCTGTCCTCGCTGGAGCACATCCGCTTGCGCACCGGCATGTATGTCGGCCGGCTCGGCGACGGCTCGCATTACGATGACGGCTGCTATATCCTGCTGAAGGAGGTCATCGACAATGCCATCGACGAATACATCATGGGCTACGGCAAGGAGGTGCAGGTCGGCATCGACGGCACGACGGTGAGCGTGCGCGATTTCGGACGCGGCATCCCGCTCGGCAAAGTGGTGGATTGCGTCTCCAAGATCAACACCGGCGCGAAATACAACGACGACGTGTTCCAATTCAGCGTGGGTCTGAACGGCGTCGGCACCAAGGCGGTCAATGCGTTATCGAAGGAGTTTCTGGTTCGCAGTCATCGCTCCGGCGATTACGTCGAGGCGTGGTTCAAGCAGGGCAAGTTGAAGAACGAAAAGAAAGGAAAAGCCAACCACGAATCCGACGGCACGTTCATCCGGTTCGAGCCGGACCCCGACATTTTCAAGGAAGTCGAATTTCGTCCGGAGTTCGTTGAGAAACGGCTGCGCCATTACAGCTATCTCAACACGGGGCTGAAGCTGATTTACAACGGCAAGACCTTCCAATCCCGCAACGGCCTGCTCGACCTGGTGATGGAAGACCTGCAGTCGGACAACAGCGAGCCGATTTATCCGCCGCTCCATTACGCGAGCAAGACGCTCGAGTTCTGTTTCACGCACACGAACAGCCGCTATGGCGAAACGTTCTTCTCGTTTGTCAACGGCCAGTACACTTCCGACGGCGGCACGCACCTGAGCGCGTTCCGCGAGGGCCTGCTCAAAGCGGTGAACGAGTATTCCAAGGCCGGCTACGAAGGCGACGACGTGCGCGAGTGCATGGTCGGCGCGGTATCGCTTCGCCTCAAAGACCCGGTCTTCGAGTCGCAGACCAAGAACAAACTCGGCAATACGGAAATCCGATCGGAACTGGTCAACAAAGTCCGCGAGGAGCTGCTCCATTTCTTCCATCGCAACAAGGAAATCGCGGAGAAAATCATCGCGAAGGTCGAGGACACCAAACAACTGCGCAAGGAATTGCAGGAGGTGAAGAAACTCGCCCGCGAACGCGCCAGGGCCATCACCATCAGAATCCCGCAGCTCAAGGATTGCAAAATCCATTTCGACAAATCCAAGGGCAAAGGCAAAGGGTCGATGGTTTTTATTACCGAAGGCCAGTCCGCCGCCGGCTCGATTGTGAGTTGCCGCGACGTGAACACGCAGGCGATTTTCGTACTCAAGGGCAAGCCGCTCAACGTCTGGGACCTCAAGCGGGACATCGTCTATAAAAACGACGAAATGTACAACCTCATGCGCGGTCTGGATATTGAGGATAACATCGAGGGCCTGCGCTACGAGAAGGTCATTCTCGCCACCGACGCGGACGTGGACGGATTGCACATCCGCAATCTGATGATCACCTATTTCTTCCGGTTCTTCGAGCAGCTTGTGCATGACGGCCATTTGTTCGTGCTCGAGACGCCGCTGTTCCGCGTGCGCAACAAGGAGAAGACGATTTATTGTTACTCGGAAGTCGAGCGCGACGGAGCCGGGACGCGATTGGGCAAAAGTTGCGAGATCACGCGTTTCAAAGGGTTGGGTGAAATCTCGCCGGGCGAATTCAAGCAATTCATCGGGCCGGATATGCGGTTGAGCCAGGTGGAGTACGCGCCCAAGCCCGATTCGCATCAGATCCTGGGTTTTTACATGGGCAAAAACACGCCCGAGCGGAAGGACTACATCATGGCCAACCTCATCGTGCCGGTGGAGGAATGACAGGGAAATCCGAATGACGAATGGCGAATGCCGAAGGAAGTCCGAAGGGTGGATTGGCAAACTCCGTCATGGGCATGGCCCGAAGACGGAGGAGGATTCTCCCTCTCCCCAGGGGAGAGGGCCGGGGTGAGGGGAAAGAAAGTGTGGCCCCATCCGACGGTCCCAGTCGTGACCGTAACTTTTCATTTGCCCCGTTTAGTGAGTTGCTCCTTTACCTTGTCCACCGGCATACTCTCGCCGTGTCCGTCGGCCATGACACACTGATAGCAGCCCTGCGACGCGTTGTCATCATAGAGCAGTAGCAATTGGGCCAGGTCGCTCGATTTCTCGGGCACCTTTTCGCCCGCAGCAACGTAAACGTATGGTTTGCCGGTGTGGAGCGAGCTGGCCGCGAGGGGAGATTTCAAATACTGCTTCTCGAAAAGGACGTTGATGTTGTCGGGAAAGTTTTTGTCGTGGTCGGAGGCGTAGCTGAAAATCCCAAGCCCGATCTCCATCATCCTTCTCATGTTGCTCCGCGAAAGGTCACGGTGACCTGCCTGGTACAACGCATCCATTGCCTGTTCGTTGGCTGCGAGCGCCCTGAAGACATCCGGTCTGTTGAGCATCAGTTTCTCGACGTAGCTAAGCCGGGACACCCAGGGACCTGCCTCGTTGGTCCGGGCCGGGGGCAGCCCCGTTAGGTAGGCGCCCACGATGCCGTCCGGATCGGTGAGCGCCACATCAAGAAGGCCGGTGGCGGCCTTGACTGAATCCTCCTTGGCTTTATCGAAAGCAGCCTTGTCGCTGTCGGCGAGGTTAACGCGCATTTCCACGAGGTTCGCGGCGTTCATCCTGGCCGGATCAACAACGGCGAACGCCCTGAAAATCCTGCTCGGCAGGAAACTCGCCAATTCGAGAGGCGTTTGTTTTCTCTCCTCGATACCGGGCCAACTCAACCTCACGCTGACGAGCGCCTGGACAACCGTCACGTAGCCGTTCATGGTCGGGGACTTCTCGGCCGCGGCGATTTCGGCCTTCAGTCGGAACGCAGACTGGACCGCGCGCTCGGCGAATGTGCGGTTGTTGAAATTGCTGTTAAAGAGATGGCCTCCCATGACCAGGAGCATTTCGGAAATCTCCTTGCGTATCCCCACGTCGGCGTGCCGGGCCAACTCCGACAACGTCCCGTATAAGGGTTGCAGATAAATAATGTAAAAGTTGGACGATCGTGTTGCGATCCAACTCGAGGCGCACAGCCGGTCGCGCCCCTTGAGATTCAATGCATCCAGCGCCTTGAAGAGCGCCTCGCCGGTGATGGATTCATAGAGGCGCAGTTCCGAACACGCCGCTGCTTTCCTCAACGCCTCAAGCGATTCGTTCTCCTTGCGGGATTGATACAGCAGGTTGCCTTGCAGGTAGTATCCGAGCGCGTTATCCGGGTCGCGCCGGATGAGTTCGTCAACGGATCTTTCGTCGGCACCGTCCATCATTATGCCCAGTACGGCGACAACGGGTGCATACGCCGGGGTGGTCTCCACGACCATTTCCGAGAGCTCCTTTCGGACGGGGTCTCCCACTCGAGCAAGAAAGGCCAGACCGAGCAGAACCTGCGGATCTGTGGATTTCAACGCGACGGCTTTGAGGTTCTCCGCGGATGCGGCCTGGTCAACCGATTCACGGTAGATGGGCAGATCGAATGTCTTCTGCGCACGAGCGCACGGAGCGGACGCGGTAAGGACGGCTGCAAGTATCAGCAGGGTAAGTTTTGGTCTCGATGATGGTATAAGTTTCATAGACCTTCCCATGAATTTATATGTTTGGTTTTGTGGTTGCAGGCAGTGTCGGCAGAATCTCGGGAGGTTTGTGGTTGGCCACCTCTTCCAGGGGCACGAGTGGAATTCGCAAGCGACGGTAAGGCTCCGCCCAACGCTCAAAAGTCTCATCAGATGATGCTCTGAAATCGTCGCCGCTTGCCGGCTGCTTGTCTTGGGCCGTGTTGAGCCGGTCTGTGGCCGATGGGCTCTTTGCCGCTTGGATGGGAGCCGATACCGGTCGCGGTTCCCTATGCCTGAAAGCGACAAACCAGAAGGCACCGGACACGGTCACAAAAATGATGGCTGCTGCCGCGAGCGCAACCGGGCGCAACACGCGAGGCCTCGTTGCCGTTTCGGGAATCACAACCGAGCGGCCATGAGGCATCACGTGAATCGTTCGAAGCGCAGACCGGCCGCACGCGTCGAGCCGTCGCATTTCGTCCACGAACTGCCGGCAGGAAGCGCAGTCGTGGAGATGACGCTCAATGGCCGCCACCGCCGATGCGTCGAGCTCGCCGTCAGCGAAAGCCGTCAGTGATTCAGGATCAAAACAAGACATGGGTTGCCCCCTTACGGATATCCTTCTTGGCAAGGGCCGAACGAAGGAATGTTTTTGCCGCGAAAATCGTTGCCTTCACCGTGCCCACCGAGATCCCGAGGGCCTCGGCTATCTCGCCGTAGGAAAGCTCCTGGAGAAAGTGGAGCGTAACCATTTCCCTCTGCCGTTCTGGAAGCGACCTCACCGCGTCGATGAGACAACGAGCTTCTTCGTCAACAATCACGGTGCCGTCCACGGGCGGGAGTTGCACCGGCCGATCAGCGGCGTAGTCAGCAGGTATGCGCCTGAAGCGCTGCCGGTTTGCCGCCGACGCGACCCTCGCGAGGATCGCGTAAGTCCAGGTCAGGAAGGACGAATCGCCTCGGAAGGACGAATATGATTTGAACGCGCTCATCAAAGTCTCCTGAACCGCATCTTCTACGTCCGACCGAGACCAGCAGAGAACGGTTGCGGCCCGCACCAGAGCGGGGTAAACCGCTTCCGCCTCCGACTCGAAGTCGCCTTTGAGATTCCCCATAACGTGTTCCGACGCGCAGGTTGCTCTTAAGGTTAGTGGGATTTTGGGTGAAAAGGTTTAGTGGAAAAATTGGGCCAACCCAACGCCTGTTTTCGTGTGCGGCAGGGAAACATCCGTCACAGTCCGGTGGCTAATCCGACGGCTCAAGGTTTCACCAGCCGATAACTGACGAAACCCAGCTTCCGGCTGTCGGGCGACCAGGAAGGCACGTTGATGGTTCCTTGTCCGCCGAACAGTTTGGCCAGCACTTGAATTTCGCCTCCGCCCGCCGGCATGAGCCGGAGCATCACGTCCTTGTTCTCGGGATGCTCTTTCACGTCCTTCTCGTAGGAAAGAAAGACAATCCATTTTCCGTCCGGCGAAGGATGCGGAAACCAGTTGTTGTAATCGTCAGAGGTGATCTGTTCCTGATCACTGCCGTCGGGCTTCATCCGCCAGATTTGCATCGCGCCGGTCCGTTCCGAGTTGAAGTAAATGAATTGTCCGTCGGGCGAGTAATCCGGGCCGTCGTCCAGACCGGGCGTTGTGGTGAGCTGCTTTTCGTCGCCACCCTCGACCGGGATGGTGTAGATGTCGAACTCGCCATTGCGTTCGCCGCAAAAGGCGAGCGTCTTGCCGTCCGGCGACCAGCCATGCCAGTAGGACGGGCCGGGACGGGTGACGCGGCGCGGCGTCCCGCCCTCGATGGGCAGGATGTAAATGAGCGATTTGCGCTCCTGCGACTGGTCGCTGATGGCCAGTTGCATGCCGTCGGGCGAGAGGCCGTGGTCATTGTTGCAGCGCGTGGCGAATCCGGTGTCAAGCAACTCCGGTTCGCCGCCGGCGACCGGCAGTTTGCAGATGCGGCCGGCGCGGTTGAGCAGGAAGTAATTCCCGTCGCGCGACCAGTTGGGCGCTTCGATGTGATCGCTCGTGTGATAGACGACGCGCCGGTCTTTGGAGGCGATGGCGACGGTTTCCAGTGTGGATTCGAGCGCCGGCTTACCGCTCGCTTGCGGTTTTGGAGTCGAGATTTCGACGTTGGAGAAGACGGCTTTCTCCAGCGCGTTGTTGTCGTGGGCGCAAACTCCTAATCCGACGTAGAACGGCTCGCGGAATTTGATTTTGAAGGCGCCGCCGGCTGCGTGGAGCGCCGCGCCTTCGGTGGCCACGGACATAGAGACGTAATCGCCCTCTTTTTCGACTCGGACCCGTCGCGGCGCTGAGACATTCGATTGGATTTCACGCGTCGGACCGCCGGCGTTCTCACGGTACTGAAGCGACGTGAGGCCATCACCGTGGACGACGGCGTCGGCGTACGGCGAGTCGGGTTGCAGACTCTGGCGAATCAGCAGACACGCTTTGCGGTGGGCATTGCCGCCCGCGCCGATCCAGCGAATGTCCGCCGTGAGCGCGACCTCGCCCGTCATTTCTTTCCAGACGAAATGAAATGCATCGTTGGTGAACCACATATTTTCTCCTCCACCGGCGATGAGATAAGTTTGTTTCGCAGGATCATATTCGACCGAGCCGGCCCTGAGGACGTTGCCAACGTCGCCGTGGCCCTCGAACGGTCCGAACGTTGAAGCCTCGACGCCAGCGGCGGCCTGCAGAAACAAAAGGCAAAAGCCAAAAGCAATGGCGGAGAGCTGGGTGTGGAAATTCCGAGGAAGTTTCCACGGTTTTGCAACCGCGCACCGGGACCATGCATCTTGGCGTAGCGGCGTCTCGGCAGAGCGCCGCTGACTGTTCTCCCCACGAATTGCGGCGCTCTGCCGAGACGCCGCTACGGGGAGACGGTTCATGCACAGATTAGAGCAGCTGCCACGTGTTCTGACAATTCCGCAATATTTGAATTCCGCGGTCGGTCGGCGCGTCGCCGACCGCTGCACGCGAGCCGCCCTCCCTGATTCCCGGACATGCTGAAACAGACTTGTCACCCTGGGATCACAGGTGAATTCTCAGCCATTGCTCATGAAAATTGTGGGGCGGACAATTCTGGCGCTGGGGCTTCTCCAGATCTCAGCGTGTCAAGCGGACGAACTCCTCTTTCGCGACGATTTCGACGGCAAGTTGAGCGAAGGCTGGTCGTGGGTGCGTGAGCACCGCGCGGCCTGGCGCGTGATGGACCACGGTTTGGAAGTGCGCCTGGAGCCGGGCAACATGTGGGGACCGGCCAACGACGCAAGAAATGTGCTGGTGCGACCGGCGCCGGACGCGGCGAAAAACAAAATCGAAGTCTCCGTGAATGTCGAGAACCGTCCCAGCGGCCAGTATGAGCAGGCGGACCTGGTCTGGTATTACGACGACGGCCACATGGTGAAGCTGGGTCAGGAATTGGTGGACGGCAAATTGAGCATTGTCATGGGGCGTGAAGAAAACGACAAGACGCGAACTATTGCCATCATACCCTTGCAATCCTTCACCGTGCGGCTTCGGCTTTCCGTCCAAGGCAGTCGCGTCCACGGCCATTTCCGCACACCCGGTTCAGACCATTGGCACGAGGCCGGCGAATGCGATTTGCCGGCGCCCGCCGAGCGCACAGCCAAAATCAGTCTTCAGTTTTACCAGGGACCGGCCAACGTCGAGCATTGGGCGCGAGTCACGGAGTTCCAAATCCGGCGGTTGGACAACTAAAACTTTACCTGCTCCAGAAAGCGCAGACTCCGCGGGATTTGTTCCACCGAAGTCGGCGATTCGTCTTCGATAAAGTACCATTTCACACCGGCTTTCTTCGCCGCTTTCAAAATGGCGGGCCAATCCATGATGCCGGCGCCGAGCGCGACGTCGTTGGTGACCTCCGAATGTCCGGTGAGCAGTCCGGTCGGGGTGCCCTTCCTCATGTCTTTGACGTGCATCAACTCGAAACGGGTGCCGTATTTTTCGAGCAGTTTCACCGGGTCCTCTCCGGGATGAACAATCCAGAACACATCCATTTCGTAGCGGACGCGCTTCGGGTTGGTCTCGGCCATCAACAGGTCAAACAGCGTTCCGTTGCCGCGGGGCTGAAATTCGTAGCCGTGCGTGTGATAGAAAAACTTTAGGCCATGTTTCGCCAGCGCATCGCCGGCGCGATTGAAGACCGCGGCAGCTTCGCGACAGGTCTTTTCGTCGAACGGGTCGTTGTGCGGAATCCAGGCGCAGCCGGCGTACTGCAAGCCCAGCGTTTTCGCGTCGCGCGCGACGCCTTCGATGTCGTCGCGATAACGTTCATAAGCGAAATGGCCGCTGATCGGCTTGAGTCCTCTGGCGTCGAGTTGTTCTTTAAATTTTTCCTGCGTCAGATTGTAGGTCCCGGCCAACTCGACGTAGGTAACGCCAAAGCCGCGGACCTGGTTCAGTGTTGCCGGGACATCTTTGGCGAACTGATCGCGCAGACTGTACAGTTGAAGGCCGATCGGTCCTTTGAAAGCCGGCCCGATGCCGGCCGCATGCTTGTCCGCCGCGATTGTGGAGTTGGCCCAACAAGCCAAAGCGAATGAACCGAGCAAATGGAGCAGGGAGTGTTTCATGCCCCGCATTTAACATGAAACGTCCGGCGATGGGAAGTCCGCAGACCGTTGGTCAGACCGGAACGGCCAGAGTCATGTCGCCTATCGCTATAGAGAGGTTGCCAAAAGTAATTTCCGATAAATGTCGGGTGCGCCTCTCCCCTCACCCGGCTAAAGCCACTCTCTCACCTCATCCGACGAGGGGAGAGGGAAGGGTGAGGGGAGCCTACATGTGCTGGAAGAGGAGTTGCTGGCTCTTGAGGTCGAGTTCGTCGATGTCGCGAATGTCGTAGCGGTTGTCGTCAACGTCGCTGATGATGATGCGGCCTGGAGCAGGCCGTTGTACATTCTCGCGCAGGTTCCGCGTTGTCAGCTTGCACATGCCTCGGTCGGTCTCCATCTCCCAGTCCACTGTCCCGAATCGCTCTTTCGCGCTGAGGATACGGATGACGGCCGGGACGAGGTAGCGCCGCACAAGTTCCGAACGCACGAGCTTCCGGTTCTCGTCACTCAGCCCGGCCGGATCGACGATCAACCCCACTTCCTTGTTCTCGCCGTCCCGGACGCTAAGGAAGCGGTCAGGCTCGGAGAGCGGGAAGGCGCGCAGCACGCTCACCTTCAGGTGGGAACGATCCTCTTCGACGGTGAGGCGCAACGTGGCGCCGTGCTTGAAGAAGTGCAGCTTCCTCAAGTCAAGCAAGACCAGTTGCGCGGCCTCGGCGGGAGACTCTGAGGTTTTTGTTTCGGTGTCAGGCATTTAACCGGGAATCTCGATGATTCTGTTGATGGCCTGCTGCATCTGTACGAGGCGGTGGAACTCGCCCTTCTTCTCCAGCAGTTCTTCGTGCGTGCCGACTTCGGCGACCTTGCCGTCCTTCAGGACCACCAACCGCGTGGCGTTACGCAGGGTGCTCAGGCGATGCGCGATCGCGAAGGTCGTGCGGCCCTTGATCAGCCGCGCGATGGCGTCCTGAATCTGCTTCTCGGTGTCGGTATCGACGGAGGCGGTGGCCT
>QHOP01000113.1 GCA_003219345.1 Verrucomicrobiota bacterium | reverse complement strand
GGATGTCAGACGGGGCAAGCCGGACCAGAACCTGGAGCTGGCCAGGCTTCAAGGCCGCGCGGAGGACGAAGGCTGGCGTGTGCGCAAGGACGGTTCCCGTTTTCAGGCCAATGTCATTATCACGGCGCTGCGCGATGACCAGGGCAGTTTGCTCGGATTCGCCCAAGTCACGCGCGATATCACCGGACTCAAGCAGTCCGAAAAACAATTGCGCGATTCGCGCGAACAGTTGCGCGCGCTGGCGGCCTATCTGCAATCCGTGCGCGAAGAGGAACGGACGCGCATCGCTCGCGAGGTGCACGACGAACTGGGCCAGGCGCTGACCGGTTTGAAGATGGAGCTCGCCTGGCTTGACAAAAAATT
The DNA here is from genome assembly GCA_003219345.1 of Verrucomicrobiota bacterium. Lineage (GTDB taxonomy): Bacteria > Verrucomicrobiota > Verrucomicrobiia > Limisphaerales > AV2 > AV2. The sequence goes on along the minus strand of QHOP01000113.1, from coordinate 3,903 downwards.
CGCTGAGGCCGGCCACTTTCCCGCGCTGCGTTTCCTCCGGCAAAAGACCAGGGAAATACCGGAAGTCGTGGACCAAATCATCAGCACCGTCCGCAAAATCGCCACCGAATTGCGGCCAGGCGTGCTCGATGACCTCGGCCTCGAAGCGGCCATTGAATGGCAAATCCACGATTTTCAAAAGCGGACCGATATCAAATGCGAGTTCGCTTCCAATTTGAGCGACATAGTTTTGAGCCAGGAACGCGCCACTGCCGTGTTCCGAATTTTTCAGGAGACGCTCACCAACATCGCGCGCCACGCCAATGCCTCGCGGGTGAAAATCAAACTGGAGGCCGGCCAAGGGAAACTCCTCCTGGAAGTGCAGGACAACGGCAAAGGCATGACGCGGCGCGACCTTTCCGGCGCGAAATCGCTCGGCTTGCTCGGCATACGCGAACGCGCCACCATGCTCGACGGCGAGGTCACTATTGTTGGCCGCCGCGGCAAAGGTACGACCGTCGGCTTGCGCATCCCGCTGGTCCGACCGGGAGCAACCAGGGAAACCTGACCATGCGGATTCTCATCGCAGACGACCACGCCGTAGTGCGCCGGGGACTGAAGCAGATTCTCGCCGATGAGTTCAAGCAGGCTGACTTTGGCGAGGCTGCCAACGCCCGCGAAGCGCTCGACCGCCTGCGCAAGGAAAACTGGGACGCCGTGGTGCTGGACATCACCATGCCGGGCCGCAGCGGTCTGGAGGCGTTGAAGGAAATCAGAGAGGAAAAACCAAAATTGCCGGTCCTGGTGTTGAGCATGCACCCGGAGGATCAATTTGCCGTGCGCGTGTTAAAGTCCGGCGCGTCGGGCTACATGACCAAAGAAAGCGCGCCGGAGGAACTCGTCGGCGCGATTAAAAAGGTGCTGGCCGGCGGACGCTACGTCAGCCCGTCGCTCGCGGAAAAAATGGCTTCGTATCTGGCCATCGACACGCCCAAGGCGCCACACGAACGGTTGTCGGATCGCGAGTTCGTGGTGCTGCGGATGATCGCCTCGGGCAAGACCGTCAGTCAGATCGCGGAGGAACTTTCCTTAAGCGTAAAGACAGTCAGCACTTACCGCACGCGCATTCTTGAAAAGACGGGCATGACGAGCAACGCCGAACTGACGCATTATGCCATCAAAAATCAGTTGGTGGAGTAAGCAGGGCCGATTCCCCCGGAGGTTCGGCAACCCAGCGCTACGCAACGCCCCCCAGCCAATTGGGGTATCTTCCCCATGTCCGTTTTAGGATTAGACCCACTTCAAAGCGCGCGCGCGTTGTGACAGCTTGGTGACGGTTGAATCTGCGAGGACTCCGGCTCCGGCGAAAGAACCGAAGGGAGATGAATCGCAGAGGGGTTAAGGAAGCAACTTAAGTGTCCGAACGAGTGGCCGCGAATATGCGAATGCTTTTTGTGCATGAACGTTTTGGGGCCTTGGCCGGAGCCGAAGCCAATGTGCTCGCAACTGCCAGGGAACTGAAGCGCCGCGGGCATGTCGTAGGCATTCTCCACGGGGCGGGTACGCGCCGCGGAGAATCGGCCTGGGAGGAAACTTTCACCAATCGTTTTCCGCTGGCTCCAGGGAACAGTTCCGGTGCGGTCAATGCCGCGCTGGAGGGTTTTCAACCTGACTTGGCCTACGTGCACAAACTCGCCGACCTCGACGGCCTGGAAGCGCTGACTTCCGCTGGCGTGCCGCTGGTGCGGATGGTGCACGACCACGACCTCTGCTGCATGCGCAGCTACAAATATTTTTATTTCACGCGCCGGATCTGCACCCGATCTGTTTCGCCTTTCTGTATCTTTCCGTGCGCCGCGGTCATCGCCCGCAACCGCGACGGCATCTTCCCCGTAAAATGGGCCAGCTACACGGCGAAGAAAAAGGAACTCGAGTTCAACCGGCAGTTTCATCGACTCATCGTCAACTCCCATTACTTGCGGGCAGAACTGATGCACAACGGCTTTGGGGCGGAGAAAATTGAACTGCACGTCCCTGTTCCTCCCGAGGCAGAACCGGCGTTGCGCAGTTCGTTCAGCGACCGGAACCTCATCCTCTATGCCGGCCAAATCGTTCGCGGCAAAGGGGTGGATGTGTTGCTGGAGTCGCTGGCCCGCGTTGGCGCGCCGTTCGAATGCGTCATTCTTGGCGATGGCAACCACCGGCCATTCTGCGAACAGTTGAGCCGGAAGCTGGGGCTGTCCGGTCGCGTGCATTTCCAGGGCTATGTCCCGGCGGAAGAAGTGAAGAATTATTTTCGCGAGTGCAGCCTCGTGGTGATGAGTTCGGTCTGGCCGGAACCGTTCGGGATGGCGGGGATCGAGGCGATGCGATACGGGCTGCCGGTGGTCGCGTTCGACGCGGGCGGCATCAGGGAGTGGTTGCTCGACGGGCACAACGGCTACCTGGTGCCGTGGATGGACCGGGCGACTTACGCCGCCCGAGTGGAGGAGTTGCTGCGGAACAAAACCGTCGCCCGGCAAATGGGCGAGCGCGGACTGCAACTGGTCTCGGAGCAGTACGATTTTTCGAACTACATCACCGGTCTCGAAGACCTGTTCGCGCGGGTCGTTGTCGAGGCGCAACGCAGCGTAAACGTATGAAACCCCGAACCGAAAATCCTCTGGTCGCTGTCGTGGGCGGCAGCGGCGCCGGGAAAACCTGGCTGGCGGACCATCTGCAACAGGGCGTGGGCAACGGTGTGGGGCGGCTGTCGCTGGACGACTTTTATCGCGATCGCTCTCACCTGTCGCCGAGCCAACGCGAGAAAATAAATTACGATCATCCCCGCGCGATTGACTGGCCGTTGTTTGAGAAATCGCTGAAGGCGTGCCGGGCCGGCCGTTCCATTCCCGTGCCGCGCTACGATTTTATGACTCACACCCGGCCGCCCGGACGACAAACCTTTCATCCCAAACCTTTGAACATTGTCGAAGGACTCTGGCTGCTGTTGCGTCCCTCGGTGCGCTCGCTCTTCGCATTGCGGATTTTCATCGATTGCTCGGTTCGGATGAGGCTGGCCCGTCGTCTGGCGCGCGATGCCGCCGAGCGTGGGCGGAGCCGGGAGTCGGTGCGGAAACAATTTTGGGAGACAGTGGCGCCGATGCATGATCGATATGTCGCCCCGCAGAGGCTTTGGGCGCATGTCGTGGTGGAAAGCCCACCGGCTCCGGATCGCGTACGTCAACTGACCGATCTGTTGCGAACACTACAGAATTCTGGAAGGAAGGCATGAGCACCACACAAATGGATACCCTGTTGATGGAGCGTTTTCTGGCTCTCCAATCACCGCTCCAACGGTGGCGGTTGAACGGCTACGTTTGGCTGAAGCGCGTAGTCTGGCGCTGTCTGACGGCCGGGACGCGGCGGGCCAAACGCGCCTTTGATGCCGCCGCCACCTTCATTCTGTTGCTCCTGTTGAGCCCGTTGTTTCTATTGATCGCGTTGCTGATCAAACTGGAGGACGGCGGTCCGGTGTTTTTTGTACAGACGCGTGTCGGCAAATGGGGCCGGCATTTCAAAATGTTCAAATTCCGCTCGATGTATCTCGATGCGGAGCAGCGGCTGCAGGGGCTGCTGGCGCATAACGAACATCGCGAAGGCGTCACGTTCAAAATGAAGAACGACCCGCGCATCACCTGCGTCGGCAAATGGCTGCGCCGTCTGTCGTTCGACGAACTGCCCCAGTTGATCAATGTGTTGAAGGGTGACATGTCGCTGGTCGGACCGCGACCGCCGGTGCCGCGCGAAGTGGCGCTGTATTCAGCGGCGGAACGGCGGCGGCTGATGGCGACACCTGGCATCACGTGTCTTTGGCAAATCGGCGGTCGCGCCGAAATCGATTTCTCCGGCCAGGTGCAACTCGACGTGCAATACATCGAAAGC
>QHOP01000370.1 GCA_003219345.1 Verrucomicrobiota bacterium | reverse complement strand
CGGCCTTGACCAGCGCGGGCGATGGCGTGGCGCCCCCGTGGGTCTGACGATAATACTGCACGAACACCGCCGCTGCACCCGAAACGTGGGGACCCGCCTGGCTCGTGCCGCCCTGGTACTGGTAGTAATTGTCGATGGGCAGCCACGCGTTTTCGTCCGTCGCCGACTCCGATTGCAACGACGCGATCCAGGTCCCCGGCGCGACCACATCCGGCTTGAGGCGGCCGTCTTCGCACGGGCCGCGGCTCGAAAAATCCGCCATCGTGTCTTCCCCGTCGGCATAAATGAAAAAGTCGAACCGATCATTTTCCGACGCGCCGGTGGCGATGACATTCTTGCCAACCGCCGGACTGTCGAGTGTTTGCGCGCCGGGACCGGCGTTGCCGGCGGAAAACTCGAGAATGTAAGGCTGGTCGCCGGCCGTCTCGGAATCGGCATCACGAACGAGCGCATCGAATTCGTAGGCGCTGAGGTCATAACGTCCCTGCACGTCGTCGCCCCAACTGTTGGAGCCGATCACCGCGCCGGCCCGGACCGCATCCCGCGTCAACGTCTCTTTGTCCGGCGGCAGCTCATCGTTGCCCACCGCGTCGAAGACGCGTTGCACGACGATGTGGGCGCCGGGCGCGACGCCTAACCCAAAGAGATGGCCGCTTTCGTCCGGTTCGCCCGTGGCCGCGTTACCGGCAATGATGCCCGTCACGTGCGTACCGTGGCTGTGCTCATCCGCCGCATCGATCAACGAACCATAATAGAAAAACTTGTCCACCCGCCCCGCCAGATCGGGGTGCATCGTCGCCGCGTCGCCGTTGTTCAAGCCGGTGTCCGCCACGGCCACGGCGACGCCGGAGCCATCGAATCCGAGCTGCTGGGTTAGCGTGCGCGTGCCAGCGGCGCCGTCGTCGCCACCAACAATTTTGGAGGAAATTTCGTCGAGCAGTTTCGGCTTCGGAGCGGGCTCGATCCACAATACCGCGTCCGAGTCAGCCAGCGCGCTCAGTTGCCGCGGCGTGACTTCGCCCTGAAGAAGGTTGCCGAAGCGCAGTCTGGTTTCGTGCCCGAGTGTCCGCAGGGAGCGCCGGAGGATCGCCCGTTCTTTGGCGGAAGCCTGCGGCGAGAGGAGCACGCGGACTTTCGAGTTCCCTTCAGACTTCAACCGCGCGTCAAGCTTGTGCTGTGAACGGTAACCGCCGACCCAATGCACGAAGGACAGCCGCTTCACCTGGCCGGGGCTCACCCCGTTGAACTGCGCCACAAACGCGTCCTCCGGCACATAACGGACCAATTCCACGCGCATTTGGCGCAACTGCTCGCGCCAGGCGGGTTGGAGGGGGTTGTTGAATTGAACGAGAAACAGACCGCTGGCAGGTGATTCGGCGACCTGGGCCTGAAGCACAGCGCCGGCTTTGGGCGGCGTTGAAATGGTTTCGTTGCGCAACCGGATGACTTTGTCCTGCGCCAAGACACCGACGGCGCCAATGAACAGGCAAAAGCCGGCTCTGAAACCGAGCCGACTCCGCTCGGCGTGGGGCAAATTCACCCGCATAAGCTATTCAAAAACCGCCGTTTCACAAGGCACAACGAAGGTTTGCCGCAAGGATAGTGCCAGCTCCGCGGCCAAACCGTGCGTGGCTCCATGCCAAGGAATCTTTCCCTCACCTGGACAGCGTTTGTCTGACCCCGTTCGTTACTCTCAGCGCAAATAGAAAGACAACTTATGAACGGACAACAATTGGAAATGAGATTCGATAGCCAGTTTCGTCGACTGATTCGCCGCCGGCGCTGTTCGACTCGCGCGCGCTGGTGGTTCGCGCAAATGCGGCAGGTGGTGGACCGCGCCTGGGATTGGGGACCGGCGCAGCCAGCCAGATCCGGGCAGGTTTTCCTGCCATCGTCGCAGACACCCGGACAGAATTAGCCGTCAGCGCCAGGGAGGCGGTCGCTTGTCGCGCAGGGTACGCCGGATGCGGTCCGATTTCGACTTTGCAACCTGACGCAGGTAGCGTAGAAATCCCGTTCCGCGCCGGCAATCAGCTTCCGCCCGCGGCAACGATGACGAAAACGGACGTGGAAATCTACGATACGACCCTGCGTGACGGCAGCCAGGGCGAGGGCATCAATTTCTCGGTCGCGGACAAGCTCCGCATTGCCGAACGCATCGACGCCTTTGGAATTCATTACATCGAAGGCGGTTGGCCCGGGAGCAATCCCAAAGACATCGAGTTTTTTACCCAGGCCAGACGCAAAAAATTCAAGCGCGCCAGGCTCGCGGCGTTTGGCGCGACGCGACGCAAAGGCGTGGCCGTCGAGAACGACCCGCAAGTGCGACTGCTGCTCGAAGCCGGAACGCCCGTCGTGACCATTGTCGGCAAAACGTGGCTGCTGCACGTGAAGGAAGTCTTGCGAACGACGCCTGAAGAGAACCTGGCGATGATCGGCGACACGATTCGCTATGTAAAAGACCACGGCAAGTTTGTCATCTATGACGCTGAGCACAGCTTCGACGGCTTCAGCGATGGGCCGGACTACGCGCTCGCCACGTGGCAGGCGGCGGAAACAGCCGGCGCGGATTTTGTTGTGTTATGCGACACCAACGGGGGCCGGCTGCCGGACGAAATTGCCCGCGTCACTTCCTTCGCGTGCGGCAAGCTCAAAACGAAAATCGGCATTCACACGCACGACGACATCGGCCTCGGCGTGGCCAACGCGCTGGCCGCGCTGGAAGCGGGCGCGGTGCAGGTGCAGGGCACGATCAACGGTTACGGCGAACGCACCGGCAACTGCAACCTCACGAGCGTGATTCCAAACGTGGCATTAAAATTGAAAAAAAATTGCGTGCCGCCGGAATCGTTGCCGAAGTTGAAAAAGCTTTCCCAGTTCGTGGATGAAATCGCGAACGTCCGTCACAACCCGCGCTTGCCGTGGGTCGGTTCCGCCGCGTTCTCGCACAAAGGCGGCCAGCACGTCAACGCCGTCCAAAAAGTGGCGCGCAGTTATGAACACATTGAGCCGTCGCTCGTCGGGAACAAGCGCACCGTGCTCATCAGCGACCTCGCGGGCAAAAGCAACATCGTGCTCAAGGCACAGGAACTCGGCTTCAAAATCACGAACGACACGCCGGAACTCAAAGCCATTCTCGCCCGCATCAAAGAACTCGAACATCAAGGATACGAATTTGAGGCCGCGGAAGGTTCGCTCGCGCTGTTGGTCCGGAAAATCCTCAAACACGAAGAAGCGCCGTTCACCGTCGCGGCCTATCACGTCTCGATGCGGCGCGACGGCCTGGAATCGGTCGTTGAGGCAACGGTCAAGGTGCGCGTCGGCGATCAAGTTGCGCATACGGTCGCCGAGGGCGACGGCCCCGTAAACGCCCTCGACTCCGCCTTGCGCGGCGCGCTCGCGCAGTTCTTCCCGCAAATCAAAAAAGTCCGGCTTACCGATTACAAAGTGCGCATCCTCGATTCGGCCACCGGCACGGCCGCCAAGACCCGCGTGCTCATCGAATCCACCGACGGCAAGGAGGAGTGGGGCACCGTCGGCGTGGACGACAACATCATCGAAGCGAGCCTGCAGGCGCTCGTGGACAGCATGGAGTACCGGCTGATGAGACGATGATTTTACGGAACGGAATAGACACGAATTTCACGAATTTGCACGAATGGAAGAGCTGCTATACAAGGAAGAAACTTTCAAAATCATCGGGCTGTGCATGGAGGTTCATCGTGAGCTCGGCAAAGGCCATGATGAGGTAATCTATAAGGACTCCCTGGAGATTGAGTTCAGCCGAAACGGCATCGCGTTTGCGCGCGAGAAGGAATACAAAATCACCTACAAAGGTGTCATCCTGCCACACAAGTATTTTGCGGATTTCGTGGCCGAGGAGAAGGTTCTCCTCGAGGCCAAAGCACTTGAGAAACTCACTGATTCACATGTAAGGCAGGTTCTCAACTACCTTGCCGCTTCCAAATTGAAACTTGGCCTGCTGGTCAATTTTGGCTTCGATTCGCTGGAATGGCGGCGTGTCGTGCTGTGATGCGGTCTCCGGAAATAATTCGTGTTAATTCGTGAAATTCGTGTCTCTTTATCTCGGCGCAGTCTATGTCTGAAATTCCCAAAGCCTACGAACCGCAGTCGGTCGAGTCGAAGTGGTATCAGTTCTGGCTCGGCCACCAATGCTTCGTGGCCGACGCGCATTCAAAAAAGCCGGCCTATTCCATCGTCATCCCGCCGCCCAACGTCACCGGTGTGCTCACGCTCGGCCACGTGCTCAACAACACCATCCAGGACATCCTCGCCCGCCGCGCCCGCATGTTGGGCTGCGAAACGCTCTGGCTGCCGGGTATGGACCACGCCGGCATCGCCACCGAGCGGCAGGTCGAGAAAGCGGTAAGGACGGAGGAAAAAAAGACCAAGCAGGACCTCGGCCGCGAGGAATTCATCAAGCGCGTCTGGGCGTGGAAGGAAAAACACGGCGGCATCATCATCCAGCAACTCAAGAAACTCGGCTGCTCGTGCGATTGGTCGCGCGAACGGTTCACGGCGGACCCGGACTATTCACGCTGCGTCCAGAAGGTCTTCGTCGAGCTTTACAAGAAGGGCCTCATTTACCGTGGCAAACGGATGGTGAACTGGTGTCCGGCCTCGCTCACCGCGCTTTCTGACGAAGAAGTCGTGATGAAAGCTCAAAGCGGGCTGCTCCATTATTTCAAAGTTGAAGTTGTCGAAATCGTAGGACAGGCGTCGCGCCTGTCTCAAACTGAAAAAGAAAAAAATGAAAATGCAGGCAGGCAAGATGCCTGTCCTACGAATAACGAGATCCGCGCGACCGGCATCTGGCTCACCATCGCAACGACCCGCCCGGAAACGATTCCCGGCGACACCGCCGTCGCCGTAAACCCGAAGGACAAACGCTACGCGAAGCTCATCGGCAAGCACGTTATGCGGCCGCTGCCCGCCGAATTGCCGCGCGAACAGAAACTCATTCCCATCATCGGCGATGAACAGATCGACATCGAGTTCGGCACCGGCGTGCTCAAAGTGACGCCCGCGCATGACAAAGCCGACTTTGAAATCGGCCAGCGCCACAAGCTGCCGGTGATCGACATCATGAACCCGGACGGGACGATGAACTCGCTGGCCGGCGCGGACCTGGTCGGGCTGGACCGCTTCAAAGCGCGCAAGGTCGCGGCGGAAAAGTTGAAGGAACTTGGCGCGCTGGAGAAGGAAGAGCCTCATCAAAATAATATCGGCTACAGCGAGCGCGCCGACGTGCCGATTGAGCCGCGCCTGAGCGAACAATGGTTTTTGAAATATCCAAGCGTGGACAAGGCGCGGGCGTGTGTGGAGCAATCCGACGAAAAAGGGAGCGCGGGCGCCCCGCCCGCTGCCGTCGGCGCCCTCGCCGACGGCCCTGCGCGCGCGGGTGCGGTGGACGGGGCGTCCGCCGCTGCGCCCGAGGCGGGCGCGCTCCCGGACAAAATGCGCTTCTTCCCGCAACGCTGGGCCAAGGTTTACGACAACTGGATGAACAACATCCAGGACTGGTGCATCTCCCGACAGCTCTGGTGGGGGCATCGGATTCCGGTGTGGTATCGGAAATCCGAAATCCGAAATCCGAAATCCGAAATCGACACTGACGATGTCTGGTGCGAGAACAACCCGCCACCCGATCCGGGGAATTGGGAACAAGACCCCGACGTGCTGGACACCTGGTTCAGTTCCTGGCTCTGGCCGTTCGCGACGATGGGTTGGACGGGTGACAAATCCCAGGACTCAAAAAACCCTACTCTCCAAACCTTCTACCCGACCACGGACCTCGTCACCGCGCCGGACATCATTTTCTTCTGGGTGGCGCGCATGATCATGGCCGGCTACGAATTCATGGGGCAGATGCCGTTCCAGAACGTCTATTTCACCGGCGTCATCCGCGACAAACTGGGCCGCAAGATGTCGAAGAGCCTCGGCAATTCGCCCGACCCGCTCGACCTCATCGGCAACTACGGCGCCGACGCGCTCCGGTTCGGCATCATGCGCAGCGCGCCGCTTGGCCAGGACGTGCTCTACGACGAACAACACGTCGAGTTGGGCCGCAACTTCTGCAACAAACTCTGGAACGCCTGCCGCTTCCGCCAGCTCGTAGGACAGGCTTCCAGCCTGTCTCCAACTGATTCCAAACATGCTTCAAAAGATGAGACAGGCGCGACGCCTGTCCCACGATATGAAGTGCAAGGCGAAATCAATCCCGCGCTGCTCACGAGCGACGACAAGTGGATTCTGCTCAAGCTCGACCAGGCGATTCGCGAAATCGACGTCGCCTTCGCCGAATACAAATTCAGCGAAGTGACCGCCACGCTCTACCGTTTCTTCTGGAGCGAGTATTGCGACTGGTATGTCGAGGCGAGCAAGGCGACGCTGGCGCGACCTGTTGAATCGTTAAAACGTGGAAACGTTGAATCGACTTCCGGTTCAACGGTCGAACGGTTCAACGGTTCAACGAACGAAGCCGACGCCATCAGGGCAAACAAGCTCGCGGTGATTGACTTCGTTCTCAGCCACACGCTGCGCCTGTTCCATCCATTCCTCCCGTTCATCACTGAGGAACTGTGGCACGGGATGGGTTACGACGGCGACCTCCCGGCCAACCAGGGCGGCGACACCATCATGTTCGCGCACTGGCCGAAACCGCTCGACGACGATTTCAAAGCGCACTACCGCCTCAACGAAAGCGATGAGCGGTTTGTGGATGCGAAATACGAACTCGTCACCCGCGGCCGCAATCTCCGCCGCGAGTTCAACATTGCGGCGAACAAAAAGGTGAAGTTCGTCCTCAAAGTTAAAGACCCGCTGCCGCCGGAAGAAGCGGACGTCATCAAGCTGCTGCTCAACGCCGATGCGCTGGACGTGGACCCGAACTTCACGCCGCGCAAAGGCACGCCGTCCGCGCTGACTGACCTGGGCGAACTCTTCCTGCCGCTCGAAGGACTCGTGGATATCGAAGCGGAGAAGGCGCGATTGAGAAAGGAATTGGCGAAGATCGAAAGCGAGATTGAGAAGGTGCAATCAAAGCTGCACAATCCGGACTTCGTTCAAAAAGTCCCGCCGAAGGTTTTGGACGAGCACAAGAATCGCCTCGCCGACTGGCAGGCGAAGCAGCAGCAAATAAAGGCCGCACTCAGGGCCTTGGGAGAAAAGCCGTGACTCCGCTCGAAATAATCAGACGGGCACAAGGCAGCCGCGTTGTCGATGAAGACGGTCGCAGCGTAACGCTGGAACTTCTGCCGCCGTTGTAGGCAGAGGAGTTCGCACACCTCGAAGGGATGATTCCCTGCCGGTTGCCGGCTGAAGTTCGTGAGTTGCTTTCCTTCTCGCGCGGCTTTGCCAATGGTCCGTGGGCGGGCGCCGATTTTTCGGGCCTTACCCACGAGCAAAGCTTCGGAATGGAAGAAGTCTTTCCGTGCGCGATTCCGATCGCCGCCGACGGCTGCGGCAACTTCTGGGTCGTGGACGTGACTTCCCGCTCGGCCGGATGGGGACCGATCTTCTACGCCTGCCACGATCCGCCGGTGATCGTTTTTCAGACGGATGACCTTTCCCGTTTCATGGAAGAATTTCTTCAATCGGGGAATACGCCTCAGCAAGGCGGGCTGCATGAGGTCCACGAGAAACACGCGTTCCGAATCTGGAGCGAGAACCCCGGCGTATTGAACCACGAAGCCGCGATCCAGTCCTCGGACCGCGAACTCAAATCCTTTGCCGAGACGCTTGACGGGTCGTTTCAGTTCATCGACCTCCGAAACGCAAAGACCGGCGACGGCTTTTCCTGGGGGCGATACGGGCCGAGAACCGTTGTTCGGCGTCACGGCGAGACGCTCCTGTTTGCCTGTCAGAAGGGGCCGGAAAAGAAGTCGCTGCTGAGTCGCCTTTTCGGTCGTTGATTTGCACGCCTCGCTTTGGGGTAGTGTCCTGATCTGCTTCACGTGGGTGCGCTGCCGCGGCGCACAGCGCTGTCGCCGCGCCGTCGCCACCAGGTTAGGCCACTGCCATTTTTGGAGTTTGCTTTCCTCGCGCGAAACGGTTTCCTAAACTCGCTTGTCGTGGGCCATCATCTGTTAACGGACATCGCCATTTGCATCGTCGCCGCGTGGCTGCTCGCGGTGGCGGCGCAGATCCTCAAACAACCGGTCATTCTCGCTTACCTGGTCGCCGGTTTTCTGGTGGGACCGGTCGGCATCGGACTCGTTAAAGACCACGAATCCATCGCCACGATCTCCGAGTTGGGACTGATCCTGCTGCTCTACATGATCGGACTGGAAATCGACTTGAAACAAATACTCGGAGCCGGTCGCGCCATCACCCTCACCGGCATCGCGCAGATTTTTGGCGGCGGCATTCTGGGCGTCATCCTTTTCCGGGCGCTGGGGCTCCCACTTCACCCCGGGGCGCTCGACGCGCTTTATCTGGCGGTGGCCGCGGCGCTCAGCAGCACCGTCATCGTCATCAAGATTCTCTATGACAAACACGAATTGGAAACCATCGCGGGCCGGATCACCGTGGGCATTCTGGTGCTGCAGGACTTGTTCGCCGTGCTTTTTCTGGCTATTGAGCCAAACCTCTCAGCGCCATCGGCGGCACTGCTGGCGCAGTCGTTCGTGAAAGTTTTCATTCTGATCGCGGTGGCGTTCAGCATGAGCCGCTTCCTGTTGCCGACGCTGTTCCGCGTCATCGCCCAACTGCCGGAGCTCGTGTTGGTGGGCGCGTTGGCCTGGTGCTTTCTGCTCGCGGGTCTGGCTGGCCAGTTCGGCTTGTCTCGCGAGATGGGCGCGCTGGTGGCCGGAGTCGCCATCTCCGCTTTTCCTTACACGCTCGATGTCACGGCAAAAGTCACAAGCCTGCGCGACTTTTTTGTGACGCTGTTTTTTGTCGCGCTCGGCATGAAGGTGCCGGAACCGACCGCCTACCCGCTCAACGGGTCGCTGATTTTCGCCGCGTTCGTGGTGGCCAGCCGCCTGCTCACCATTTTCCCGGTGCTCCATTGGATGCGGTTGGGGCATCGCGCCAGCCTGCTGTCGGCGATCAATCTCAGCCAGGTCAGCGAACTCTCCCTGGTCGTTTTGGCGCTCGGTCTGCAATCGGGCCAGATCAGCCAGACGACGGTGGGAATAGTTTCCTACGCGTTCGCCTTCCTGGCGATCGCTTCGAGTTACGCTCTGGCGCACACCGACGCGCTGCTGCGTTACGGGATTGCCTCGTTGCAGAGAATCGGCCTGAAAGATTTGGGCCAACGCAACGGCGAATCCGCCGCTCCGGTTCAACCGCGGCGCATTTTCCTGCTCGGTTTCTCGTGGACCGCCAGTTCGCTGCTGGAGGAGATCTCACGCAACGAGCCGGGCCTGCTGAAGCAACTGGCCGTGATCGATTTTAATCCGCACGTGAATCAGGAACTGCTCCGCCGCGGCGTGCGGGTCATTTACGGCGACGTGAGCCAACGCGAGACGCTCGCCCACGCGGGCGTGGGTCAGGCGGAAATCATCATCAGCACGCTGCCGAACACGGTCCTGAAGGGGACGAACAATCTGCGGCTGTTGCAACAACTCCGTGAGATCAATCCCCAGGCGCAAGTCATCGTGCATGCCGAGTTGTTCGCCGACGTGCCGAAGCTCTACGACGCGGGGGCAAGTTATGTCTGCGTATCGCGGCTCATTGAAGCGGTGGACTTGCTGGGGTTGATTCGAGCGGCGAGTGAAAAGGAGCTGGAGCACAAACGGAAACTGCTCGACCGCGAACTGGCCGACCGGCATGAAGTCATTCCGTGATGGCACACCATGGCTGAAGATCACATGAGCCTCAAACAAGCGCAGAACCGCGCCGCGCGCGCGGCTCAGGCGGCGGGCGAATTAATGCGCCGAAATTTTCGGTCGCCGAAGAAGATCAATTCCGCCACCCAGCACGACATCAAGCTTGAGCTGGACGTGCGCTGTCAGAAGCTGATCGAACAGACGCTGCGATCGGCCTATCCGAGCATTGCCATCCTTGGAGAAGAACATGTGCTGGGCGATATCGAGGCGGACCATCGCTGGGTGGTTGATCCGATCGACGGCACGGTCAATTTCACCTACGGCATCCCGCATTGCTGCGTCTCCATCGCTTTGCAAACCCGGAATGTGGAACGCGGAACCCTGAACTCAAAGAGCAAACGCCAAAAGCGGGGCGAGCCTCATCCGGACGCCTCCTACGAAACCGTGGTGGGCGTGGTTTACGACCCGTTCTACGACGAGCTGTGGACGGCGATTCGCGGGCATCCCGCGTATTTGAACGGCAAAGTGATTCGCGTCAGCGGACGCCACCGCCTGAATGAGGCGGTCGTCTCGATCGGGTTCGCCAAATCCAAAAGGACCCTCGACCAAATGATCCCGGTGATGAACCGGCTGGCGCATCGAGTGCGCAAGGTGCGCATCATGGGCGCGGCGGCGCTGGCGATGACGTACGTGGCCAGCGGCCGGATGGACGGCTACCTCGAGACCGGCATTCGATTGTGGGACATCGCGGCAGGCGGACTGATCCTCGAATGCGCCGGGGGCGATTTCTGGCACGAGCCGGTGGCGGGCGAACACAAATACCGGATCATGGCCAATAACGGGCTGCTCCGCCGAAATCTGCTCACCCTGGTTCGAAGTTACCAACAATACCCTGCAAGGCATTCACGCGCATGAACCTTTTCAGATTTCTCCCTCCGCTTTTTCTGATCGCGGCTTCCGTTGCGTCGGCGGGCACGCTGGCACATTTCCGCACCATTTTGGGCGACCTCGAAGTCGAGCTTTACGATCAGGACAAGCCGGTCACGGTGCAAAACTTCATCCGTTACACCCAAAGCGGGCTGTATCAAGCCACGCTCATCCATCGCTGGGCGCCGGGATTTGTGATTCAGGGCGGCGGATTCGCGGCCGCGGACCTGACAAACATCAATGCGGTTTTTCCCCTGGTCACGGGCTTCGGGACCATCACCAACGAATTCAGCGTCGGTCGCCGGTATTCCAACGCCTATGGCACGATTGCCATGGCCCGCGAGGGCGGAAAGACCAATTCGGCAACCTCGCAGTGGTTCATCAACCTTACCAACAACGCATTCCTCGACGATGTGGATGGCGGCTTCACGGTATTCGGCCGCGTCGTGCGCGGGACGAATGTGCTGGACCGTTTCAACGATTTGAAGGTCGTCAACGGCGTTTATACCAACGGCATCTACCAATACCAACGCGAGCCGCCGTTCAGCGAACTGCCCATCCTCCAGGTCTCGACGAATCCGTCTGTGTTTCATCTGTTCATTACCGATATCACTTTGCTCAACGCGCAGGTGCGTTCCGATAGGGATGGCTCACGGGAAATCTCGTGGAACAGCGTGAGCAACTTGGTCCAGCACGTCGAATTCACCACCAACCTCCCGCCGACGTGGCAAACACTGGCAAGCACCAATGGCACAGGCGGCGCGCTGAAGGTGGTTGATGCCGACACTGCGGACGCACAGCGGTTTTACCGGGTGCGCGTGGACTATTGAAAAATTTATTTCCCGCCAAGTCGCAGTGGCGCGAAGCTGAGGGGCGTGAAAGTCTTCGTCACGGGCGCGACCGGCTTTGTCGGGCAGGAAATGCTTCACCGGCTTCACGACGCCGGGCACTCAACCCGCATTCTGGCGCGCGACGCGAAATCGCGCCGGGTTCGGGAAGCGGCAACTCGCTGGCATACCGAAGTTCATCAGGGAAATATTCTCGACGCTGCTTCGATGGAAGGAGGCTTGAATGGAGTGGATGCCGTGGTTCACCTTGTCGGCATCATCAGTGAAGTCGGCCAAAACACATTTGAGAACGTTCACACGCGCGGCACGGAGAACATTGTGGCGGTGGCGCGCGCGGCGGGCATGAAACGCTTCATCCACATGAGCGCGCTGGGCACACGGCCCAATGCGGCTTCGCGCTACCATAAATCGAAATGGGCGGCGGAGGAGATCGTGCGGCAAAGCGGACTGGCCTGGACAATTTTCCGCCCCTCCATCATCTACGGGCCGGGTGACGGCTTCGTGAATCTCTTCGCGCGAATGTCGCGGTTCTCGCCCGTGCTGCCGGTGATGGGCTCGGGTCAATCGAAATTTCAACCGGTGCGAGTCGAAGACGTAGCCACCTGTTTTGTGAGAGCGTTGGGCGAACCGAATTCCATCGGGCAGATTTACGACCTGTGCGGCACCGAGGTTTTCACGCTCGAACAAATTCTGGATTTGGTTCTGGAAGTAACCGCTCGACGGCGGATCAAGCTGCATCTGCCGCTGTGGTTGGCGCGTTGTCAGGCCGCGTTTCTGGAATTCGTCTTCCCGCGATTGCTCGGCCAGGCGCCGCCGCTCAATCGCGATCAACTGATCATGTTGCAGGAGGACAATGTGGGCGACCCGAAACCGGCGAGGGAACTATTCGGGTTGAAACCGGTTTCGTTTCGGGAAGGAATCGTGCGTTACCTCACCAGCGGAGAACGTTGAATCGTTAAGTCGTTAAAATCCGGCCAGGCCTGAAACGCACCGTTTTAAGGTTTCAACGCTTTAACGGTTCAACGAACTCACATCACGTCTCAATCCCGTACGCCTTGATCTTGTTGTAGAGTGTCTGGCGTCCGATGCCGAGGCGTTTGGCGGTTTCGAGTTTGTTGCCGCCGGTTTCCTTGAGCATCTGGACGATCGTGTTCCGCTCCATCGCTTCCATGAGCGTCAGGTTCGTTTCGTCCTCCGGCGTCTCCACGCGCGGCGCGCTGATGGACAGGTCCTGCACGTCCACCTGTTTGCCCTCGCACATCAGCACGGCGCGCTGCACTTCGTTCTGCAACTGGCGGACGTTGCCCGGCCAGTCGAATTTCCGCAACATCTCGGCGGCGGCAGGAGTGTATCCGGTGATGACGCGATTGGCCTGGGCGGCGAACCGTTTGAGAAAAGAATTGGCCAGCGGCAAAATGTCCTCGCGCCGCTCGCGCAACGGCGGCAGCGGAATGGAAATGGCGCTGATGCGATAGTACAAATCCTCGCGCAGCTTGCCCGATTTGATGGCCTCCTCCGGCGGACGATTGGTGGCGGCGATGACGCGGCAATCGGTCTTGTAACTCGTGCGCCCGCCCACCGGCCGGACTTCCTTCTCCTGGAGAACGCGCAGCAGTTTGCTCTGGGTGTCGATGGGCATCTCGGAAATTTCATCCAACAACAACGTGCCGCCGTCGGACTGCCGAAACAGTCCCTCCCGGTCGGCCTGGGCGCCTGTGTAAGCGCCTTTGACCGAGCCGAACAGCTCGCTTTCGATCAACTCCCGCGGCAGCGCGGCGCAATTGACCTTGATCATCGGACCTTTGGCGCGCGGGCTGAGGGCGTGGACCAGGTCGGCGATGACTTCTTTGCCTGTGCCGCTTTCGCCGGTCAGCAACAGGGAAACGTCGCTCGGTGCGACGCGTTCGACCGTGCGGACAACGGCCTTCATCGCTGAACTCTGGAAGATCGGCGAAGCGCCGCCGGTCATGGTCGAGAGCGCCTGACGCAGCGAACTGGCCTGCTCGTTCAGTTGCTTGTGCTCCAGCGCGCGCTTGACGAGCACCATCAGGTTTTTCGGATCGACCGGCTTGTTTTGAAAATGATAGGCGCCGCGCTTGGTGGCTTCGACGGCGGCGTCGAACGTCGCGTTGCCGGTGAGGACGATCACTTCCGTTTCGGGCCACTGTTTTTTGATGGATGGCAGCAGGTCGAGGCCATGGCCATCCGGCAGTTGCAGGTCGAGCAGCACTGCATCCGGCTGGGGACCTTCAAACGCGGCCTGCGCCGCCGCCGCGTTCTCGGCCGGAATGACTTCGTAACCCTCCGACTCGAGCAACGTGTTCATCAGATCACGCATGTTCGCGTCGTCGTCCACCACCATGATTCTCGTTTTCATACAGGTCGCTTCCGTTTGGGTTCACACGCACGAGTAAAACCACGGAACAGTTCAAAAAAAACGTCGTGCGTTTCAAACAATCGCTCGGGATGAAATTGCACGGCCACCACCCACGGCAACACGCCCGCTGCCGCTTCGGCCAATTCCAGCCCTTCCACGACGCCGTCCGGGCTGACCGCCGTGACGCACAACAACCCGCCCAGGCGTCCCACCGCCTGGTGATGCGAGCTGTTCACGCCCAGAGTTTGTTTGCCGCTAATCTTGTTCAGGATGGAACCGGGCGTCAATGCCACTTTGTGAACGATTTTGTCCTTCCGGTCCAGACGGCTGTGGTTCAACGCTCCGGGCACCTGCGCGGCAATATCCACAATCAGCGTGCCGCCCAGCGCAACGTTCAAAATCTGCTGTCCGCGGCAAATGGCCAGCAAGGGCTTGCGCTGGCGGAAAACTTCGCGAATTAACAATAACTCCGACCAATCGCGCGCCGGATCAGCCGGACTGACCGTTCGCTTGAGTTTGGGCGGCAAATGATTCACGTAAAGCTTCGGCTGAACATCGTCCCCGCCAGTCAACATCACGCCCTCACAACGTCGCACCGCTTCCGCTACCAGGTTTTCCGAAGACAAACAAGGCAGCACCCACGGCACGCCGCCCGCCGCGACGATCGCCCGAGGGTAACGATCAGACAAGCTCAGCGAGGTGTCTAAAAACTCCACGCCCTTGCGCTCGGCGCATGGCGTGATCAGAATCAGCGGTCTGGGCTTCATGGCAAATCCGCTTCCGGATACAGTTCGCGAATCGTCTGCTTCAGGCGCGATT
>QHOP01000369.1 GCA_003219345.1 Verrucomicrobiota bacterium | reverse complement strand
AGAAGGCTGTTCTCACAAAATTTGAAAAACAGATATGTCCGCCAAACGACAGACGTTCTGTGTGGAGAAGACCGAGGGTGGTTGGGTAGTGAGGACGGATGCGCATGAGCAACACTTGGGGCCCTATTCGGAGTGGGCGCGTGCGATGACGATGGCCCTGATTTTTGCGAGGTGTAACCAGCCCAGTCAGGTAAAAGTCAAAGCTGACGCTGAGTATTGGCGGGTCGAATACACTTTTGACGAACGAGCCCAGGCGTCTCCTTGAGGCCCAGGTCTTCGGCGGGCGGCCTACAGGAGGCAAGCAGTCTGCACTATCGGGAACAAACTGCTCGGCACTGGCTCTACTCGACATTGGCAACCGCAACTTTTTCCTGCCAAAACCGTTCGGCGGCCCGATGGTGTTGGATCACCTCCTCCTGCTGGCGAGAGTCGTCCAGCCTGATTTGCTTCATGCGTTCGCGCACCCAGTCGAGAAAGAATCGGGCTGAAGCCCTGCTGACTCGATGTGGGTCCAGGCCCACCTCGACGTAAAACGGCCCGGTCGAGGCAAAACGGAATGAGGCGGGCACATCCGCCATGGCGCGGATCAGGAACCAGCCGCTCTTATCGAAGCGGATTGTGCTGCCTGTTCGCTTCCAGTCCGAGTACGAAACGGCTCGTTCCACACGACCGTCCTTGATGCTCTCAAGAGAGGAAACAGGATCACGGGAATCAAGCGCCGCAGTCACGTGCAGATCGAGCGTTTCGCCCGCTTGAGCCTTGAAGACATGGCCCGGCAACTGGCCGTTCGCCCGGCCGCGCAGGAGCGGTCCATTGGAGACGAAAACGCGGCCTGCCTTCAATCCTTCCCACCATTTTTCATAGCCCAGATCCCCGTCAAGGTGAACGTAAACGCGGTCGTAACCCACCGGATTTGGCAAAACCCCGGAGGCGCTGCCCGCCGAGGGCGGCAGCCGCAAGCCGCAGTTCAGGATGTGATAGTAAATCTCCTCTGTCCAATATCCGTTCCCTTGCGGGTCTGGAAAGCGCTGCCTGTCTCGTGGCCGTCCCCACGCCTCGTTCGGCAGCACCCCAGCGCGTTGCATATGATTATGTGCGAGGCCGATTGAGTCCACCATGCCGCTCGCGAGCCAAACCGGCGTGTCATACCAGAACGGCTTCTCAATATCGACCCATACGCCCGCGCGCTGGCGAGCTTCGGAGAGGAACTTCATCGACGAAGGGTACTCCCGTCCGGCTCCAGTGATGTCCAGAGGCCGGCGCAGGTTGAAATAGAGCAGCGCGCCGCCGCCGCGCTCGTCTTCCCCACCCATTAAGTGATAAAACCGATCATTGTCGAAGCGAATGAGCGGATTCGCAGGCAAGGCCCGATTTGTCCACGTATTGCGGTTGTTCCACCAGCTAATCACGGGCGCAACATGCAAATCCTCAGCCTTCATGAGCAATTCGAGGTCGGCAGGCGGTCGATGTACATGCAACTCCCCCGACCACCATCCTTCGCGGGACAGATCGACCAGACGACGAAGGCGATTGGTCACGGTTGGTGCGCCGGCTTCGACAACCATCAACGTGCCGCTCGTCAGGAGATACTCCGGTCCCCGGTCGATCTCGTAGGCAAAGAGGCCGGGAGCCAGGTCAAGCTCAACCACGCCAGGACAGACGAAATGGTCGTACCAGAAAGGCAGCCCCTTCGGTCGCACCGGCTTACCAGCATCGTCCTTCATGTGGATGCGGCAGGGCAACGGTTTGCCGGTGTCGAAGTCAAGAACAGTCAAACGAATTTCTGTGCCGTGTGCGGCGCTAAAACCTGCGCAAGTCAAAATCGTAAACAGAAAATTTCGCCAAAGCATGTGTTGCAGTGAACCGGCGCCAGATTACAGAATGTCAGACAAACCGGCAACATCGCGGGTAGCATCTTAGTTTGGTGGCGGCGGTGCTGCCGCACGACGTAGCGCACGGTTTCAGCGTGCGAGTGCAGGCGGCTTCCCAGCCGCCAGTTTCAGGGATAGAAACGCGATGTTATGGACGAACAGAATCTGATCCAACTCATCCCCGAACTGCGGGACCGTTCGCTGACCGTGACCCCGCTCGGCGGCGGCCTCACCAATCGCAACTACCGCATCGACGCGGACGGCGAGAGTTATGTGTTGCGGGTGGCGGGCAAGGACACCGCGCTGCTCGGCATCGACCGCGCGTGCGAAGTCGCGTGCTCCCGCGCGGCCGCGGCGTTGGGCGTGGGACCGGAAGTGATCGCGTACCTGCCCGAACACGACGCGATGCTCCGGCGCTTCGCGCCCGGGCGCGTGCTCACGACGGGGGACATTCAACAACCGGCCATCCTGCGCCGCGTGGCCGAGGCCCTGCGCCACTACCACACTGGACCCTCGGGTGCAGGAAGCTTTTCGCCCTTCGCGACCGTGCGCAATTACTACGCGCTCGCGCGGGAACGGCACGTGACGTTTCCCGACAACCTGGAGCGCGCGTTGGAACTGCTGGCCCGCATCGAACAGGATTTACAAAGCGACGACCCGCCCTGCCCCTGCCACAACGATCTGTTGGCGGCCAACCTCATCGACGACGGCACAGCAGTGCGCATCATCGACTGGGAATACGGCGGCATGGGCGACCGCTTTTTCGACCTCGGCAACCTGGCGGCGAACAATGAATTCGATGATGAGCGCGAGCGGGCTTTGCTCGCATTTTACTTTGGCGAAATTCGACCCGACCACGTGCGGCGGCTTCGCCTCATGCGGCTGACCTCGGACATGCGCGAGGCGATGTGGGGCTTTTTACAGGCCGCGATCTCGACGTTGGACATCGACTATCCGGCCTACGGCCGAAAGCACTTGGAGCGATTCCTCCATGGTGAGCGTGCGGCGGATTTTTGAGACTTGGCTGGTGCCTCTAACACGGCCAGGCTCGGGCATGGATTCAAACGGCCGGCGTGGCTTCACATTGATCGAGCTGTTGGTCGTCATCGCGATCATCGCCATTCTGGCCGCCCTGCTGTTGCCTGCGCTGGCCAAAGCCAAGGCTCAAGCGCGGCGAGTTCAATGCCTCAGCAATCACAAGCAATGAACGATTATCTCAACGGCGGCGTCGAGCAGTATGCCCCCGTGCCGCCGGTGACGTTTTACAAACGCAATTCGGAATTTGGCAGGCCGTCGGAGTTGTTTGTGTTTATTGACGTCGAGCCGCTCAGTATTTGTTTCACGCCATTTGAAATTCCCGTCGCCAATACGCAGAGCTATTTCACCGCTCCGGGCGCTCTCCATGACCGGAAATCCGGAGTGCTCTCGTTTGCCGATGGCCATTCCGAATCGCACCGATGGAAGAGGCGGGTGCTGCGAGCCACGACCCTGGGGCTGACGGCCAACCCGCATCCGGTGCCGAGCGATCGCACGGACGTGAGTTATATCCGGGCACGATCTCATCATCTGGCGACTCCCTAGCCGAAATTCAATTGCATCAAAAGATTCGGAGCGCATGGGGACCATGAACCCAATCGTTCTCGTCCTCGTCCTCGTCGTCGAAACCAAGAGCACGAATCGAGGACGAGGACGAGAACGACGAGGAGGACGAAGAGGCGGTTCGTGGATGGGAATCAACGCGCCGCCGACGCGCGGACCCACGTTCGGGTGGTGGTTCGGATTGCATCGACAATTCCGTCCATGTTCGAGTCATCTTCCTCCACGGTTCGAACCAAATTGCCGTGTGGATCGTACTCGTAGCTTGCCCTCGTGATCGCATCCACTGATCCAACGTCGTCAAGGAACTCGGTTGTCGAGGAGATCACATCGCCGCGCCGGTTGTAGGTGTAACTGCGTCGCTCGATCCCATTGGGGACGCCCTCGATTCCGTAGTCCGTCTCGGTCACCGTGAGGATGACGTGACCGTGCGCATCGAGACTGTAGTTCGACTTTACGACGAAGCCCGCGGTCCCTTCTCCATTTGAGTCCGTTTCGCGCACCTGCGCGACGAGATTGCCGCGGGCGTCGTAAGTACGCGTCTCGGTGGTGATGGCGTCCCAGGTCCCGTTGCCGTCGGAATCCGATTCGGTCACAAGCCGAACCAGATTTCCAAGGTGATCGTAGCTATAGGTGGTCTTCGAAACGCGATCCACCCTGCCATCGACAGGCCGATCAAATTGGACCAATTCTCCGACACGCCGGCCGCGCCTGTCGTACGTGTCGGTGATCGTGCTGCGCGAAGTCACGGAGTTATCGGCGACGGAATACGTTTCGGCCACGGCAAGGACGCGGTCGCCCCGGCGATTATAGGTGAATGTAACAGCGGACCGATCGTCCGCGATTCCGTCGGCGTTTGTATCCGTTTCCGACACGGATCGAACCGGGTTCCGACCGTCGTACGTGTAAGTGTATGTTGAAACACGATCGGGCGTTCCATCGGCGTTGAAGTCGAATTCTGTCACCACCTGCGCCAGGCGAAAGCCATGGTGCTGAGCCCGAGCTGTCAATGCGGCCAGAAAAACGATAAGACCCGCAGAAAAACGTGTTTTCATTTCGAGATTCTCCTCACGCCGGTTTGATGGAATGAGTTCATGCGACCGCGCGATTGGGGCTTCGAGGCGGTCGGGCATGATCTCCCAGCAGTTCGTCCTTGGTGAACAACGCGACGACCGGGTGCCCCAGGGCCTCGATCTTCTCGCGTCCGCCTTCCTGGCGATCCACCAGCACCGCGACAAATACCACCGAGCCGCCTTCCTTTTCGATCGCGTTGATGGCGGCGATGGTTGACTCGCCACGCGTGACGACGTCGTCAATGACCACGACAGCATCGCCTTTCTTGAAATTCCCTTCGATCAATTTCGTCTGGCCATGGGCCTTGGGTGCTTTGCGCACGGAGAACACCTGCCAAGGCGGCGCGTCTTTCGTCCAGTGCGAATACATCCCGACGGCCAGTGCGACCGGATCGGCCCCCATGGTCAGCCCGCCCACCGCGACTACGTTCACTTTTCGGGCGGTCTGTTCCTTGCGGACGAGCGAGTGCATCAACTGCCCGACCAGCCAGGCGCCTTCGGGACCGAACGTGGTGAGCCTGCAATCAATGTAGTAATTGCTTTTGGCGCCCGAAGAGAGCGTGAAGTCACCGTGAAACACGGACTTCTTCTGCAACAGGTTCAGCAAGGCGGCTTTGGCTTCGTGAATTTTCAGCTTGGGCAGCATGATTCAATTCGGTCGTTCTGCTCAACACGCAAAGTTATTTTTTCTTGTTCACACGATATTCGCATCGGCACTCCACGTCCAGAGGCCTGAAGACAATTTGCTAGCGACGGGAAGTCGGGCCGGCACGAGTTCTTTCAGCCGACTTCGCCTGTGAGTTTCAGGGCTTCCGCCTTGACGCTATCCGACAGATACAGCCCTCCCCTTGTTTCGATCGCCTCAATCAAGGTTCGGGCGGATTGAATCTGTCCCGACAGTCGGGCTTGCACAACCACTCCCAGCAGGCCAAGAGCATTGATACCAAGCTCTGTTGCTGCGGCGCGGGCTTTGCGGTCATCCGTCAGCAGCACATCGGCGTTGATCTCCTTTGCGAGTTTGATCGCTTCGGCCTCACCGCGACCGAGTGCCTCCGTTTCGGGAAAGCGCCGCGTCACGTCGCCCACCAGGCGCAAAGAGACGAAGTCAGGCAGCCATGAATGGAAGACGCGCAACTCATCCCACACCGCCTGGGGCACAATCACCTCGTTGAACAATCGCTGTAGAACACGTTCTTCGCCGGCCTTGAGAAGCGTGGTGATCGCGGTGGTGTCACTGACGACGATCATTCCGTCTCCCTTTTCGTGACGTGGGGTCAGGACAACTTCTTGAGTGTCTTCAGATCCGCCTGCAGATCATCTCCATCGTAATTGATCGGAATCCGACGGCGTCCTAGTTCCGCGAGGAATGCGGGCGAAGTCATACCCGCGATTTCGGCGGCGCGACCGAGCGAAACCTGCTCACGCTTGTAAAGGCCAATGGCGATGTCAACGACAGCATCGCGTTCGTTCAACTCGATATTGCCGAGCCGTTCCGATGGGATAGTCAAGGTCATGCTGGTTTTGAAGATAATCCGAAAACCGCCACTCTGGCAACTACGAGCGCGGCACGAACCCGTCCTATTGCAACGAAAGGCTCACGAGCCCGCGCGCTTGCGCCGGGCGCTGGCGAAGCCACGCGAAATTGCAACGGGTGCCCCGGGAGCTCAGTCAAACTCGTCACTGGGCGCTTCGGAACTGGAGGTAAAGCGTACGCGATAATGAATTTCAAGCACTGCTGGATTACATCTGTGAAAGACAGGTTTGAGAGCAAGGCTTGGTTCAAGTGGGACTCGACGCGGAAGCGAATCGTGCGAGACTACAACAAAGATGGCTACAAGAATCATCCCGTCAATAAGCCAAATCAGACGATTGTTGAGTTACACGATAGTCTGAGAGTTAACCAAGACTTGATGGAATTGATCGGCTGCTTGGAGAAACTGCCTCGTATTAGACACGTGGTAAAAAATCAAAAGGTCACGATCCGATTGTACAAAAAACGCGAAGACACGCAGATTCAGTTAAAATACGTTGAACCCAGCAATCCCGTAAAGGTTTGGACTTTTGCAGCTCCCGATGAACTTTGTGGTGCAGAACAGCAAAAACCTGTCCTCATCCTTCAGTATTTCCAAAAGCCCCTCGGCGAGGACAATTTCATCGACCTGAGCGACGGAATATCGAGCGTCGCGGATGAGAGAGTGGACAAGTTTGATGGACGTCCATTCTCAAAATATTTTAACGGTTCACTCACACTTGGAAAACTACGGGACTCGTCGGCCGTAAAGGAGAACCGCAAAGTGCTCGAAGGAGGCGACGACCTTACAGATGCCATCGAAGCGTTTATCAAAGAATGCGTCTTTAAGGCTGTCTCCGAGGTCGAAGAAGAACAGCGTCGAAAAGAGCGGGAGAGGCGGCTGAATGCATCGAACGAAAAAATGAAGGAGTTAAGTAAGTTCCTCAGGAAGTGTGACCTGAATTTCAAACGTGAACTGCGAGAACTCAAAAAACGTGCGATCACTAATCCAGCTGAAAGGCAAATTGAGGACGATGAAGAGGAAGGTGAGCAGCCTATCTATCGGAAGCCTACAGAATCTGACGTGCCTGAGACCCTTGTCCGCGGTCGTTGGGTCAAACACGAACTAGGTAACGGACATGGTAGACCTAACGGAAAACCTCAATTTATTTCAGACGATGAAGGTCCCGATCTCGCAGTTCTTGTCGGGTCGCCCAGATCCAGATCCACATCGACTGAACGACGTAAAACCCGTGAGGGCCTACGCGTCTTGATGTCAGATGACCTGAATATCCCTGATACGGACCGAAGAATTTTCGGTGAGTTTGATGACCCGGTCGATGATCGTGACATGGTTGCCAAGGGAATCGTCTGGATAAATGCGAACCACCCTACAATTGTAGAGAGGCGAACCAAGAGCGAAAACGACCCTGTGTTTCTTGAAATGGTCGCGAATTACGTGCTGATGGTTGTGGCACAGTACCACGCTCAGAAACAATACGATGCTGAACCGGAACAGGAGAAATCCGACCCAATCCTTTTGTTCCGACAAAAGTTCTTCAAGTTCCAGCGGGACCTTCGCCAAGATACAGAAATCACCTACTTCGACGTAGACTCCGTCTTAGAAGCAAAGGTCACCATTAGCGACCAAGTACGCACGCCTGATAAACCTAGGGGCGTGCTCGCGGATTCCGCCTGAGGGTTTTCACCACGCCAAGTTTATTACCTGCGTCCGTCGAGACTTAGCATCTTTTTTTGACTTCGCACTTGCGCCCAGACTGATCTCAAAAATACATAAAAAGGTCGCAAGTAATGGACACATGGTCCCTCCGGACGTGCTCGGTGCGTGATGACACGTTGTTGGGCTGTATCACCGCGCTGCGTTAAGTAAGCGCCCCGACTCGTCAGGCGTCTCGCATTCCCGAATCCGTGTTCATCTGCGTTCATCTGTGGTTGGAAACTCTTACGCCCCTTCAGGGCTTGGGGGATTTTGGGGGCCGGTGAACCCAGGGTGGCGCTCGAAGACTCGCTTACCCTGGGCTAATTTCTTTTGCCCCGTTGGGGCATCGACCGTGATTATTCGTCTTCGTCCCCTCGGATGACCTGAGAAGAAATAAATGATCTCGTGAATCCGGACAATGGAGATTTCGGGCGCAGCGCGGCCTGGGCTTCCGGCGTCTCGCATTCCCGAATCCGTGTCCATCCGTGTTCATCTGTGGTTGGAAACTCTTACGCCCCTTCGGGGCTTGGGCCGGATTTGGGGGACCGTGTACCCAGGGTCGTGCTCGAGCGTTCGCTTACCATCCGCTGATTCCTTCTGCGCCGTTTGGGGCATTTGAGTTCGCCCTTGGCAGCTTGACTTCTTCCGTTCGCCTCGCGACTATCCACTATTATGAAACCCAGGACCCAATCCTCCCTTATCGGCTCGATTCTGCTTTCGTTCGCCATCGCTCACATCTCCGCACTGGGGCAAAGCCCTCCAGCCCCTGGTCCGGAGCACGAGGCCCTCAAGAAGCTGGAAGGCACGTGGAACGCCAAGGTCAAGATGGGAGACGACGAATCGGCGGCGACAGCGACGTACAAAATGGTCTGCGGCGGCCTGTGGCTGATGAGCGATTTCCAGGGCTCGTTCGGCGATCAGAAATTCTCGGGTCACGGCCTGGATGGTTATGATCCGGAGAAGAAGAAGTACGTGTCCGTGTGGGTGGACTCCATGAGCACCCGGCCGATGTTCCTCGAAGGCACGTACGACAAAGAGAAGAAGACCTCCACGATGACGGGCGAGGCGAAGGGACCGGATGGTAAAATGGCCAAGCACAAGATGACGACCCACATGCCGGACGACGACCATATGACGTTCACGATGTACCTCCTCGATGCCGACGGTCAGGAGAACAAGGTGATGACCATCGAGTACACGCGGAAGAAGTAACCGCAAATCTTTTGGACCGCATCCGCCTCGTCCGGCCCTCCGCAGTCCCACGGAGGACGGGGGCGCCAGTGGCCTCGACGCTGGGCCATCTCTCGGAAACACACGACAAGCAGCCGGAAGTTTTGTCACCTAAGAGTCGGGATCATCCCGCGAAGATCGCCAAGGCGGCAACGACAGTCCCCCTTGGCGTAATTCAGTCTTCGCATTCGCGTCCATTCGTGAAATTCGTGTCAGTTTCTGTGCGTGTCCGCGCCCAGGCCGGAACGATTCAGTCAGAGGAATGGGGAGCGCAGCCGCCTCGGCTGCTGTTCGGCGCGTCCCGCGCCGAACTTTGCACCAAGAGGACAAACCATCCGGTCGGGCGCCTCGCGCCGGAACGCCAACGGCGAGGGCGCCGTTGGCAGCGCCCGATGCGGGCGCGCTCCCCAACTCCAATCAGTTTTCACAAATTCGCTGGACGCGTAACGTACGCTTATTCAAGCTCGCACCAGACACCCATTCGAGCACGAAGGCTTTGCAGCAGTTCATCGCCGCACGTTTACGATCATGTCGGATCAAAGCGCACAGTCAGACCCAGACGTCCTGATCATCGGCGCGGGTCCCACCGGCGCCGTGGCTGCGAAACGATTCGCCGAGGCGGGCATGCGAGTGGTCGTGCTCGAACAGGGCGACTGGCCGGACTATTCCAAGGCGCGCGCCAATCATCCCGACTTCGAGCTGACCCTGGGCCGCTATTGGTCGGGCAATCCCAATCGCCGCCAGGCGCCCGCCGATTATCCCATTGATGACAAGGACTCGGACATCTCCGCGGTGCTCTATAACGCCGTTGGCGGCGGCACGGTCATTTACGCCGCGCACTGGCAGCGCAACATGCCTTCGGACTTCCGCGCGCGCACACTCGATGGCGTCGGGGATGACTGGCCGCTCACTTACGAAGACCTTCAGCCGTTCTACGAACGCGTCGAGGCGGACTTCGGAGTGTCGGGCCTCGCAGGCGATCCGGCTTTCCCTCCGGGCAAGGGCCCGCCGCTTCCGCCCGCGCCGCTCGCGCCAATGGGCCGCCGCGTCGCGAAGGCGCATAACGCCCTTGGCTGGCATTGGTGGCCCGCGCCGAACGCGATTGCCACTCGCGCCTACGGTCCGCTCCGGCCCTGCACACAACGCGCCACCTGCATGTGGGGTTGCGTCGAAGGCGCGAAAGGTTCGGTGGACGTCACGCATTGGCCGCAGAACCTCCGCCAGGGCGTGCAGCTCGTCACCGGCGCGCGCGTTCGCCGCCTCGAAACGACCACTGTGCTTGCCGCCAATGGCATTGGCACGCCACGTCTTCTGTTGCTCTCCACATCGTCCCGATCTCCGAACGGACTCGCCAACTCTGCCGGCCTCGTCGGCAGGCGGCTGATGCTGCATCCATTCGGCACCGTCGTCGGCCTGTTCGAGGATGACCTTGGCAGCACGCACGGTTTGTGGGGCCAACACCTCCACAGCCTGCAGTTTTACGAGACCGACACCTCGCGCGGATTCGTGCGCGGCGCGAAGTGGGGACTCCAGCCCACAGGCGGTCCGCTCTCGATGACGCGCGGCTATCCGTGGGGCGACAATCCGATCTGGGGGCCGAACTTCCACCGCGACCTTTGCAAGCGCCTCGGTCACTCCGCCATGTGGGGCATCATCGCTGAGGATTTGCCGGAGAAAGAAAACCGTGTCGTACTCGACCCAACGCTGAAAGATGCCGATGGCATTCCCGCGCCGAAGCTCCTCTACCGCATGTCGGAGAACTCGAAGCGACTGTTGGAATTTCATCTACAGCGAGCGAAGGAATCGCTCGAAGCTGCCGGCGCCGATCAGGTCGTCATCGCGCCGCTCATCCGCGAAACCGGCTGGCACATCCTCGGCACCTGCAAGATGGGCACGGACCCGGCGACCTCGGTCGTGGACCCTTGGGGGCGCTCCCACGACGTGCCGAACCTATTCGTCTTCGACGGCAGCATCTGGCCCACCTCGAGCGGCATGAATCCCACGGCTACCATCGCAGCAATGTCACTCAGATGCGCCGAGCATCTTGTGGAGGAGCGTCGCCGCCAAAAGGTGCCCGTATGAACCTGGGGCGGACTGGTCGCAATCGATGTCGAATGTCGAGAGTCGAGAGTCGAAGGCGCTCCCCTCATCCGACCCAGGGAAAGGATGAGGCGTGGGACATCGGTTCCGACAGTTCACCATGAGTATCGACGCCAACGAAGTCTTATTGTTCCGACCGGACGTAGTCACTGGATTGAAAAACCTGTTGACATCTTCGCGTGGGCATCCGCCCGCCGAGGCCGTGGCTGTATTGCAAAAGAACGATCCTGCCGGCTTTGGTCTGCTCACCGAAATTGCTGCCGGCGCATACTTTCTCAATCCGCAGGTGCTCGCCAGGCTGGGCTACACGGGCCAGGAACCCAAGCCAATTGATCCGCATCCGGATTATCTCGACGGCGGGTTGCTTCAAGCCGTCCTCAACCGTGGGCCGATTTACCGGCGCACGCCCGGAATGGTCTCTCTGCCGCGCTCGTGAACCAGTGCCCATGAACCGCCCCCTCACCCCGTCCCTCTCCCCCTCCGAG
Source organism: Verrucomicrobiota bacterium (assembly GCA_003219345.1). Lineage (GTDB taxonomy): Bacteria > Verrucomicrobiota > Verrucomicrobiia > Limisphaerales > AV2 > AV2. Next base: position 19,472 of record QHOP01000369.1, on the reverse strand, counting down.
GGGGAGAGGGTGCCCGAAGGGCGGGTGAGGGGGTGGTTTCATGGTCTCAACGCGTGCGGAAAAAGGAAAGGGGGCTTCCCATGACCTTCAGGGAGCGGGCTGTGCCCAGCTCGCCGGCGCGGTGAGGACACCGCGCCCCACCACCGGGTTTCCCGGCTGGCGCGCGGTTCCCCCCTCCAAAACTCCCTGTGTAAGGTTTGCCCTTACATCCGATTCAGGGCGGGCCTGATTGTTTAACCAAGCTGTTGGGCTAGTCTTCACTCATGTGTGCTCTTGGTCGTTACGCTCCATTGGATGTGGCTGCCCGTCAGCAGCCCAAAGAACAGTTGAGAATAATGATCGTGTACGAAGATCTCCTGACCTGCCGGGTGGCCGAACGGGTGTTTGATCAGATCACCGCCAGGATGGCGTCGGACTGCGAAATCTACCTGACTCTGCGTAGCTTTGTTGTTCTGACGATCCCTGCGCTCGTGGAGCAAGCGGTCAGCGATGCCGCGGCGGCGGATTTAATCCTGCTTTCGGTGCACGGACAGGGAAATTGGCCGCCCTCAGTCGAAAGGTGGATGGAGCTGTTGGTGAGTGAACGCGCCGCGCAGCACGGCGGTTTGGCAGCGGTGCTGGTGAGGCCACAGGCGGCCGCCTCCGCAGCCAGGGAGCGTTGTGCAGCGCTGGAACAACTGGCTCAACTCAGCGGCAGGGACTTTTTTTTCGCCAAGGATGTGGATTGGGTGCCTTGAGTATCGATCCAAACTCCGAATGAACCTATAAAGCTCCATTTGCAAAACTACTTTCATCATCCTCGGTCAACCGTTGGCGCGGAGGTTCGGCGGCCGGGGCCTTGAAAGGCGGTTATGCGACTTCTGATCATCGACCAAAACGCCGAGTCGGTGAGCGCGCTTTGCGAAGCGCTCGGAACCGGCCATGCGGCAGTGGTCACCGGCAATTGGCTGGAGGCGTTGAGCCACCTGAAGGCCGGTTGTTTTGAAGTGGCATTGATGAATTTCGATTTGAGTGGGTTTCCAGGGCTGAAATTCGTGTTGTCGCGGCTGCCAGAGCTTTACCCGCAAATCTGTTTCATCGCCTATGGCCAGGGTGCCGCCGTCCAGCAGGCCAGGCGTCACGGAACCGTCGAGGTTCTTCCTCTGCCATTCACCCCCGAAAAACTACGTCAGGCGCTGGCCGTCCGAAGACCGGACCTGGTGCTGCGCCCCACGGCGCGCCGAACGTTCCGCCAGCCCTGACCTGGCCATGACCTCTGCGAAGAACATCCTCCTCGTTGAGGCGGACCCTGTGATCCAATCCGTCATCTTCGCTCATTCGACTCCACTCGCTCCTCGAGATGCAGGCTGAGTTTTTTCTGGTGTTCCACCCGTACAAAATCCTTTAAGCTGCCTGGTCGTGGGTGTATGTTGCAGGGCAACGCCCAAAGACGTGCTGTGATATTTGCACAGGGCATCCATGCTTATGTCGAGAAAATCTCGCTCATCCGGCAAACGCTCCGGACGACGAAGGTCGGCTTTGGCGACGAGCCAGAACGCCACTGCCGTCAAAACGTTCAATCCCGCTCGCAAAACCGCGGCGGCAGCTCCGGCCGACGACCTTGCTCCTGACCCGGCGCCCAACGAGGGGTTGCCCTTCCCCGTCGTGGGAGTGGGAGCTTCCGCCGGCGGCTTCGAAGCCGTGATGAATCTGCTGAAACATCTTCCGGTGGACACCGGGATGGCGTTCGTCGTGGTCCTTCATCTGGATCCACGCCACAAGAGCAAGCTGACCGAATTGGTGGCGCGCGCCACAGCCATGCCAGTGCACGAGATCAAGGACGACATGCCGGTCGAACCCAACCGCGTCTATATTCTGCCGGCCAACCTTGACGTGATTATCGCACAGAAAAAGCTCAAACTGGTTCGCCGGCCTGAATCGGAGCGGCTGCACATGCCCATCGATCATTTCTTCCAATCGCTGGCCGCGGAGCAAGGAAGCCGGGCCATCGGCGTGGTGCTCTCGGGCACCGGTTCGGACGGCACCGTAGGCCTGCTGGCCATCAAGGCCGAAGCGGGCATCACCTTCGCCGAAGACGAGGCCTCGGCAAAATACTTCGACATGCCGCGCAGCGCCATCGACGCCGGTTGCGTGGATGCGGTGATGCCGCCGGGTGCGTTGGCCGAGGAGTTGGCTCGCATCGCCCGCCATCCCTTCGTGCGGCCCTCCCGGGCCAGGGCCAAAACGCCCGAACAGGAGTTTCCCGAATCCATCGATGCCCTGGGCAAGATTTTTTTCCTGCTCAAGCAGAGTTCGGGCGTCGATTTCTCCCTTTACAAACACACGACTCTCAAGCGGCGCATCAGCCGGCGCATGGTGTTGCAGCGCATCGAGCGAGTGGACGACTACGTGACCATGCTGCGCTCGAACCCGGAGGAACTGAGGTCCCTGTTCCATGATCTACTGATCAATGTGACCGGATTTTTCCGCGACCATTCGGTGTATGCCACGCTGAAAAAAAAGGTCGTCCCCAGAATCATCAAAAGCAAAAGCGGCCAGGGCGAAATTCGCGTCTGGGTGCCAGGCTGCGCCACGGGCGAGGAAGTCTATTCCCTGGCCATCTGTCTCATGGAGGAAGTGACCAGGGCGAAGCGCAACGTCAAATTTCAGATTTTCGGCACTGACCTGAGCGAAGTCGCCATCACGAAGGCGCGGACCGGCATTTTCTCCAGCAGCATTGCCAAGGACGTTTCGCCGGAGCGACTGCGGCGGTTCTTCTCCCGCCTCAGTGGCGGCAGTTACCAGATCAGTCGCATGATCCGCGACATGTGCACGTTTGCCCGACAGAACATTTGTGAAGACCCGCCCTTCTCGCGCCTGGACCTCATCAGTTGCCGCAACGTGCTGATCTACCTCGGACCGGAATTGCAGAGAAAGTGCATGCCCATTTTCCATTACGCGCTCAACCCCGGTGGCTATCTCCTGCTCGGCACCTCCGAGACCATCGGTACTGCGGCGGACCTTTTCACGCTGGTGGACAAGAAACACAAGATGTACTGCCGCAAAGCCACCACTCTGACCCCCAATCTCGAATTCACCCCCAAGGGCGCGGCGAGCATCAAGCCCGAACTCATCTGGCGGGAGACGCCCGCGCGCTCCGAGTCCGAGCCGGGCTTGAATATCCAGAAACAGGCCGACCGCATCCTGCTCGCCCAATACAGCCCCGCCGGGGTGATAGTGGACCGGCACCTCCGCGTCCACGAGTTTCGCGGCAACACCGGTCGCTACCTGGAGCACGCGCCAAGGACGGCGCGGTGTTCAGATTCAACGGCACGCCTCAGGAAGTGAACCTCCAGGTCATTCGGCTCACCGTGCCGCCTTCGAGCGAAATATGGCTCTTGATCCTTTTCGACGAATCGAACCCCTCAGCCGGAACGGAACCGAAAGAAGCACGGCCTGCCGCGCGCAGAACCGGCCGAACCGGAGCTGTCCGCCACGATCCAGGAGTGGTCCGGTTGCGCGCCGAACTGGACGCCACCAAGGAATCGCTCCAGGCGATCATCGAGGAGCAGGAAGCGACCAACGAAGAACTCAAATCCGCCAACGAGGAGATCGAGTCGAGCAACGAGGAGCTCCAAAGCACGAACGAGGAGCTTGAGACCGCCAAAGAAGAGCTTCAATCCACCAACGAGGAACTCACAACGCTCAACGAGGAATTGAGCAATCGCAACCTGGAAATGGCTCAGATCAACAACGATCTCACCAACCTCCTCAGCAGCATCAATATCCCGATCGCCATGGTGGACAACACGCTGGCCGTGCGTCGGGCCACCCCAATGGCCGAAAAGCTCTTCAATCTCCTCCCCTCGGACATTGGCCGACGCCTGAGCGATTTCAGGGCAAACCTCAGCATTGACAACCTTGACAACCTGATCCGCGAAGTCATCGACACTCTCACCACTCGCGAGTCCAAGGTGCAGGACAACCAGGGTCGCTGGTATTCCCTCCGCATCCGCCCCTACCGCACCGGCGAGAACAAGATCGACGGCGCGGTCATCACGCTGGTGGACATAGACGAGGAACAGCGCCGCATCGCGCGGCTCGAACTGGCTTCGCAGTACAACGAGGCCATCCTGGAGACGGTCCGCGAGCCGCTCCTGGTGCTCGACGCCGAGCTGCGGGTGCGCGAGGCCAGCCGCTCCTTTTACGAGACGTTCAAACTCACCCGCAAAAAGATCGAGAACATCCCGATTTACGAACTGGCCAACGGCCAATGGGACATCCCCGAGTTGCGCGAGCTGCTGGAGGAGGTTCTCCCTAAAAACAGGCGCTTCGAAAACTTTAAAATCGAACGTGCGTTTCCCAGACTCGGCCGCCGCACCTGGCTGGTCAACGCCTGCCGCCTTGAAAGAAAAGGCGAGCGCCTGGTTCTTCTGGCCCTGGAAGACATCACCTTCGCGCCAGAGGCCCGCCCGGCACCGACGCCTGCAACATGATGAACGGAAACGGAAAATGTCGAACGACCCGGCGGCGCCCTTCCCGCTTTCAGTCAAGGCAAGGATGGGATGCGCGCCGGCCTTTGGCCTCGCTTCGTACTGTCGGAAAGTCCGGCGTCACGAAAAAAGTGCCGCGCCCGCCCCGGACCCTGCGCGACCGTTTGGATACCTTGCACGCGGCGCAGTTCGAACTGGAAGTCTCGCGTGATCGCTACGCCCATCTCTACGACTTCGCCCCGGTCGGCTACGTGAGCCTCAGCCTGGTCGGGCAAATCATCCAGCTCAACCTTACCGCTGCCTCCATGCTGGGCCGCAGCCGCGCAGCGCTCCTGAAGTCTCCTTTCAGCGTTTGCGTGGCCAAGGTCGATGTAACCCGCTTTCTCGAACACCTTCGACGCTGCCGCGGAAGTGACGCCAAAGTGGTTACTGAACTCAGCCTGCGCCAGCCCAGCGGCGCCGAGGTGCCGGTACAACTGGTCAGCAGTCCGCTTCCTTACTCACTCTGGCCCGGTTCAACGCTCTATCAAACTGCGCTCACTGACCTTACCGGACGCAAACAGATGGAGGACTCCCTGCGCCGAAGCGAGGAACGACTGCACCTGGCCCTGCGCGCCGCCCGCGCCGGCGCCCTGGACCTGGACCTGGCCACCGGCACCGCCAACTGGTCGGACGGATTCAGTGATCTGCTTGGCCTGGAGAACCGCCACAGCCTCGCCAGTTACGAAACGCTCCTCGCCTCCTTGCATCCGGACGACCGGGCCGCCGCCCAACGAATTCTGCGAATGGTCTGGCGACGACGTTCAAATTTCCGCGCTGAGTTCCGGGTTCTCCATCCCCTCAAGGGAGCCCGCTGGCTGAGTCTGCTGGGCCGTGTGCTCCGCGACGAGGACGGCCGGCCAGTTCGCCTCACGGGGATCGGCATCGACGTCACCGAGCGTAAACAAGCCGAGGAACTGCTCCGCAAAGCCAGCCAGTCCCTGGAAGAGCGTGTCCGGGAACGCACCGCCGAACTCAGAGCGGCCAACGTCGAACTGGAACGGCAGATCACCCAACGCAAGCGACTGGAACGCCAGCTCCTGGAAGTCAGCGAACACATGCAGCGGCGCATCGGCCAGGACCTCCATGACGGGTTGGGCCAGCAACTCACCGGCCTGCGGTATCTGAACAATGTGCTCCATGAAAAGCTGGCCCAGAAATCTCTGCCCGAAGCCGACGACTCGGAGCGTCTGGCGCAACTGCTCGAGCAGGCCAAATCCCAGGTCCGCCAACTGGCCCGCGGTCTTCACCCGGTCGCGATCATTCCCGACGGTCTGATGACGGCCCTGGGTCAACTGGCTGACAGCGTGGCCCAACTCCACCGCGTAGGCTGCCGATTTGACTGCCCGAAGCAGGTGTTCATCGCTGACAACGTCGTGGCCACACACCTGTTCCGGATCGCCCAGGAGGCCGTGAACAACGCCCTTCGACACGGGCGGGCCCGGCAGATCACGCTGGCGCTTACCGCGAACAACGGCACCCTCGACCTCCAGGTTCAGAACGATGGGCGAATCCTGCCCGTACGCCGCCAGGGTGAGCCAGGTCTCGGCTTGCAGATCATGAAGTCTCGCAGCGAAGCCATGGGCGCGGTGTTGGAAGTCCGGCCGCTTCTCCCGGGCGGCATGCTCGTGCGTTGTTCCGTACCATTGACGAAGACCGAACGCCTTGTGAGCGGAAATGAAAAAGCATAAAATTGCCCGCGCCCGATCCGGGAAACAGAAAGTGCTTTTGGTGGACGATCATCCCGTCGTGCGTGAAGGACTGGCCGAGCGCATCAACCGGGAGCGCGATCTCGTCGTCTGTGGCGAGGCGCAAAACGCCCGTGAAGCCCTCCGCGCCGTGGCCAGTCTCCAACCGGACATCGTCATTCTGGACCTCTCGCTGCCCAAGGGTCATGGGCTGGAGCTCGTCAAGGACCTCAGGACCCTGCACCCGGACCTGCGCGTGGTCGTCTTCAGCATGCACGACGAGTCCGTTTTTGCGGAGCGGGCGCTGCGCGCCGGGGCGCACGGCTACGTCATGAAGCAGGAGCCGCCGGAACGGCTCCTGGTCGCCATCCGCACCGTCCTCAGAGGGGATTATTTCATCAGCGAAAGCGCCTCGTCCACGTGCCTGCAGGCCTTTTTCAGTCGGTCCACGAAAGCCGTGACTCACTCCGTCGCGCGCTTGAGCGACCGGGAGCTGGAGATCTTTCAACTCATCGGCCAGGGCGTCAGCACGCGGAAGATTGCCGATCGATTGGGCCGCAGCGTTAAAACGATCGAGACCCACCGGACCCGCATCAAGGAAAAGCTTGCGGTCAAATCGGCCGCCGAACTGGTCCACCGCGCCACCTGCTGGGTGGAAAGCGACCGAGGGACATTGGATGCCAGGTGAGGCAATCAGAGTACTGATTTGAAGGTAGGGTTTTATCCCATTGTTGCACCAAGGAAGCGATAAGACAGTTTGGCGTGAAACGCGCCAGACCAGAGACCAGAGATCCAGTCATTGAACAATGCAACGACGTGATCGAGGAGGCCAGGATCTTGCGGCAGGACATCCGGGCTTCTCTAGCGCTCCAGCGAATGCTCATGAAAGAACTGCACGAGCTGTCACGATCCTGGATTTGTCGGGCCAAGCCCACGAGCTTTTCAAACCTGCCGGCCACCCCGCTCGAGGCTCGCCGGAATTGACACCTTCCCGCGTGCAGCCCGGCGTTGCAGCCGGATTTAGGTACCGGAAAAGGTGTTTGACTCGGCACGGGTCAGGCCGCCTACTTTGCGCCTGAATCGTATGAGCGACCCGGCCCAGATTTTGCGCGATTTCAAACCGACGAGGGAGTTCTTTATTGGGATCGACTCCGACGGCTGCATTTTCGACAGCATGGAGATCAAGCACAAGGAGTGTTTCACGCCGATGTTCATCAAACATTTCGAGCTGCAGGCCGTCAGCAAATACGCGCGCGAGGTGTGGGAGTTTGTCAATCTTTACTCGAAGACTCGTGGAGCAAACCGCTTCCCCGCCCTCGTCCGCGCGCTCAACCTCTTGCGGGAACGTCCACAGGTGAAAACTCGCGGCGTGAAGGTGCCCGACACGAAGGCCCTGGACGAGTGGATCGCGCGCGAAACGAAGCTTGGGAACGCCACACTCAACGCTGAGGTAAAGAACGGCAACCGAGGGCTGGAACAGGTCAAGCGCTGGTCCGACGCCGTCAACGCGCAAATCGAAGACATCGTCAAAGGGGTGCCGCCGTTTCCGCTGGTGCGCGAGTGTCTGGACAAGATCAATCAGAAGGCCGATGCCATGTGCATTTCGCAGACGCCCGCCGAAGCGCTCAAGCGCGAGTGGGCCGAGCATGGCATCGACGAATTCGTGAAGATGATCGCGGGCCAGGAAATGGGTACCAAGACCGAGCATTTGAAATTCGCCGCGGTCGGCAAATATGCACCGGAAAAAATTCTGATGATCGGCGACGCGCCCGGCGATTTCAAAGCGGCCAGGTCTAACGGGGCGCTGTTCTTCCCGATCAACCCCGCCAACGAAGAAGTGTCGTGGGAACGGCTGTACAAGGAAGGGCTCGACCGTTTCTTCGGCGGCACGTACGCCGGCGAATACGAAGCGAGTCTCGTTAAAGCATTCGACGCTTGTCTGCCGGAGAAGCCGAGTTGGTGAAATTGGCGGCTGGTCTGCTGAGTGTCTTTCGGGCTAGCGTCGTTCAAATCGCCCAGCAGAACCCACGGATCGAAGCGGTCCTTTCCCAGCATGGAAATGGCGTTGGCGAGGTTTACAGCGTCTTAGCACTGGCCTGGTTGGAGTAATTGGAGTTGCCGCCTGAATTGTAAGCACGGACCCGATAATAATAAGTCGCGCGACGGGAGAGACCGGTGTTGGAATAGGCAGTGACCCCCGCGCCAACGGTAGTAATCTGCGACCATATGCCGCCGCTGCCTTTCTTGCGTTCGATGCGGAATCCATCCTCGTTATTGGAGTTGTCTGTCCAGGTGAGGTTGATTTGGGAGGCAGAAACGGCGGCGGCCGTCAAACCATTCGGCGCTGGCGGCGGTGAAGGAGGAGTGAAGGTCGTTACGCTCGCCGTATTCGAGAACTCGGAATTACCACCCGCGTTGTAAGCGCGCACCCGATAGTAGTAGGCGGTGCTGGAAGAAAGGCCGGTGTTCGAATAGCTCAAGATGTTCGCTCCGACGGTAGCGATTTGGATAAAGTTGCTGCCATCGTTGGAACGTTCGATTTTGAAGCCGGTTTCATTGTCGGAATTGTCTGTCCAGGCGAGATCGATCTGGCTGCTGGAGCTGGCCGTTGCAGTTAAACCGCCGGGCGCCAGTGGCGCAGGCGGAGGAGGCGCGATGATGTTGCTGAGGTTTAAGCGCCCGCCCGTGACGGTCTTGCCCGACAGAGAGGAAGTTGGAGTGGCGCGAGCTGAATCGAGAATGGCATTTTTGATGTCAAGGGCGCTGGCTGCCGGGTGGCTTGAGGCATAGAGCGCAATAGCGCCGGTGACATGCGGGGTTGCCATGGAGGTGCCACTATAGGAAGCGTAGCTGCCAATTGGCACCGTGGACCAAACGGCCACACCTGGGGCGCCTAAGTCCACCGTATTAGCGCCATAGTTCGAAAAACCGGCTTTCGCCCCGTTTTTGTCGATGGCAGCCACGGAAATAACTGAATCGTAACCAGCCGCGGTCGTTGTGTTGTAGCAAGACGGATAAAAAGGGGAATTATCCGTGTTATACCCGACTCCAAAATAGTTACCGTTGCCGGCGGCCGCGACGAACAGAATCTGCTGTTGCGCCGCGCGGGCAATGGCGTCGAGCAACGCCGGGTCAAAACCACCGCCACCCCACGAGGCGTTGAGCGCGACGATATTCACGCCCTTCTTAATTTTCAGGTCGGTCATATAATCGATGGCTTGAATTGCGTCGGCAGTGGTCCCGCCATTGGGCCCAAGAAATTTTCCGGAGATGATAGTCACATTCCAGTTGACGCCGGCCACCCCCAGCCCATTTTGGCCTACGGCGCCGATCGTTCCGGCCACGTGAGTGCCATGATCGTCATTTGCAGGATCGTAGATGTCCCCGTTATCATTGAGAGCATTCCAGCCATGGACATCATCCACGTAACCGTTGCCGTCGTCATCAATCCCGTTCCCGGGAATTTCACCTGGATTGGTCCAGATATTCGCTTCCAGATCGGGGTGAGCAAATTGGATACCCTCGTCAATGACGCCAATGTAAACGTCCCGCGAACCTGTGTATCCAGCGGCCCACGGTTCGCCCGCTTGACTGCCATATTGATTAGCGGGAGAGGTGGCATCCCCATACATGCCCCAGAGAGAACCATCGGTGTAGAAGGGATCATCCGATACGGCCTGATGCGTGTAAACCCAGTTGGGCTGCACAAACTCGATCGCCGGATGATTCCGAAGCATTTGAATGGTTTCTTCCACAGGCAAAGGTGTGTCCGTGAGCGTGATCCCAAGTTGGCCATTCCCTTTCATGGCGGCGGTTTGAATGTGTTTGCGCAAGCGCAGCCCTCCTCTTTGAAAAAGATCTGCCAATTGAGCGTCCGTGATGTCCTTCTTAAACTGGATCAACAGCTCGCCCGGCCGGTAGCGAGGGCCGCCCGACTTGTCCTGCCCAGGCGGCAGGCCTTGGGCGTGGCTTGACATAGTCGTCGAAGCCAAGAAGACGCCGACGAGCACGGAGAGAGTGGTTAACTTTTGATAAAGGAATCTGCTAAATTTCATTTGTGACTGCCTATGTTTGGTTTGGTTTGATTTAGGTGCTTTCTTTCGGAACTGCGGCTCGACTTTAGCTGTGTCCAGCCCTGATGCTCGCTGCCATCCGACGCCGTGGCGACCAGTTGCCAGATGCCGACGCCCATACTGGTAGCATTGGTGTCGGATAAGGACCGTAACCGGGGTGAGGACCGGGCACTATTACATCTTTGGGGGGGGGCCAGAGGAAGTTGAGGGTCGGTGGGGGCGCTGCCGTCGCGGCCACGTCCGGCGTCGTCCCGCCGATGGCTCGGTGGAATTGATCGAGACAACTGTTTGAAGCTGCGGAGTTGAAGAAAACGAGCTGGACGGCGAGCCGCCGGTCGGTGCCCGCGCTCCCCACCGGAGTCAATCATTCGGCATTGGCACATTCATACTTTCAGGCGGAGATATTTCACGACCGCTTCCGTGCGCGAACTGACTTGAAGTTTGCGGTAAATATTGCACAAATGTTTGCGGGTGGTGTCCAGACTGATGCTTAGCCGATGGGCGATTTCTTTGTAAAGCCAGCCTTCGACGAGGCATGCCAGCACCTGTTTCTCGCGGCTGGTAAGTTTCTCCAAACCGGGAGCGTTGCCTAATTGCTGAAAATAATTCACTACTTTGCGCGCAATGTGGGGGGTCATCGGCGAACCGCCGGCCATGACCTCAGCCAGCGCTTGCTCAATCTGGTCGGACGTGGTGTGTTTGCGCAGCAGGTACCCATTGGCCCCGGCTTTGAGCGCTTCAAAAATCAGATCGCTGTCTCCGTGCTCGGTGAGCATGACGATGTTGAGGTTCGGAAGCGCTTTGCGCAATTGGCGGGTGCATGCGATGCCGTCCATGCCCGGCAATTTGATGTCCATCAGAACAATGGCCGGTTTGCGCCGGGGAATTTCGCGGAGCGCCTGTTCGGCATCAGCGTAGGCTCCACAGCAGGTGAGTGCGTGGCAGCGTTGGAGCTGTCTGGCTAACAGTTCCCGCAAATCGGCGTTATCCTCAACTATCGCGACCGTGTGCATGGGCACCTCCTCAGGAACTCTGTTGTCATCCTGACCTGCGCGCCCGCTGTTCCACGCGTGTCCAACGCTTTCACTGCGCAGTTGAGTTGGCAGTCTTGTTCTGGTTCCACGGGAAATTGGTTCGGATTCCATTATGGCTTCTTTAGTCCGGTCACTTCAAACACAGAATTTATCCCAAAACCTGAGATTGAGATGGGCCGCAAATAGGCACACGGGAGACGAAGACAATCGTTTGATTCGGTCGGTTGCCGCCATTCACCTCTACCCATCGGGCGAAACTATTGTCGCCAGCTTTTCCTTCAGAACGAGTTTTTCTGGTGCTCTGGTGCGTCTTCGTGGCCAATCCGACGGTGGGACACAGGATGAGCATTTTATTTTTGGTCAAGCGCTGGTCCGACGCGGTCAACGCGCAGATCGAAGACATCGTCAAAGGGGTGCCGCCCTTTCCGCTGGTGCACGAGTGCCTGGACAAGATCAATCAGAAGGCCGACGCGATGCACCACGTCCTGGATTGGTTCCGCCGAGGCGGATCACGGCGCGCTGAGTAGATCCATCGCTGGCGCGGACCCGCGTGACAAGCGACGGCTTCCCCGAAAAACCAGGCTGGTAATGCCGACGGGGCCGGGAGCGAAGTTTCGACGTTCAACACGCTTGCGCGATTACTCGGACGTGGAGCCCGGGACTAGGACCGCCAGGTAAGCGATTTGGATTTGCCGTCTGCTTCCCGGTTACCGGCGAATGCATGCAACTTCAGCTCAACTCCACTCGACGAGAATACCGCGTCCAGCCAGCCGACGGGTTCCTGGTCGCTGAAGTTGTAGCCGACCGCCGGGATATTGATCAGGTGAATCCCCTCCTCCTGGCTGAAGGCGTATTTGTGCGAGTGCCCGTAAAAGATTGCTTTCACCTTCCTCTGCGGCCGGACCAGCTCGAAAAGACGTTGGACGTCGAGGAGTTCTCCGTCCCCGTCGCCGAGCGTATGATGAACAAAAAGCACCGTCGGCCGCCCGTCGGAACTTTCCAGAAAGCGGGCGAGCCATTCTCTCTGCGATTTGCCCAGCAGTCCGGCGGCTTTGTTCGTGTAAAGCAGCGAGTCGAGGATGATGAAGCGAAGCGCTGAACGCTCGATGACGAGCACGTGTTTGCCGGCAATCTTTTGACGCGTGCCCGAGGGGTGGTCGAAAACTTTGAAGAAATGATCGCGGTCATCGTGGTTGCCCAACCCGATGTAAACGGGCGCCTTCCCGGCCAACGGCGCGAGCAACTGCTTCAACGCTTCATAGTCCGCCACTTCACCCGTCAGCCTTGCGGCATCACCATCGATAATCACACCCTCCGGGCGGGTCTCGACCACTTGCGGAACAATGCTCTTCAGATTCTGCCACGGAAAGAAGCCGCGATACTCGTTTTTCGCCTCCGATGGAACGTGGGTGTCCGAGAGCAGCGCGAAGTGGACGGGCTTTCCATCGGTTGAAGCGTCGTCGCCAACCAGGCCCGCTTCTCGAATCAACGCGACGCCCGCCAGCGCTCTGGCTGTCGTGAACAGAAACCGTCTCCGGTTTACGGGTTGATAAAAGACGCCGGGCATATTGGTTCATCGGTCAGACATTGACGGACACTTAAGGCCTTCAAACGACTTGAAGCAAGAGTGCTTTTCGCCCGGCCCAACCGACGCAGGCAGGAGTGCAGCGACCCGATTTTGTTGCAGCGGCTGTCACAGACCAATACTGTTCGGCAAGCAGTTGGTTTGGAGCGCAGCAGCGCTTCCCTTCTCCCTCTCCTCCCCAAAAAAGGAGGAGAGGGCCGGGGAGAGGAGGCCGTTTTTCGTCAGTTTCCCCTCTCTCCAGCTCTCCCCGCTCGTTCCTCGCGGGGAGAGAGGGAGAAACGCCCTCAGCGTTTTTCAGGCCGAACACAACTGGAAGGAGACCCCCTGCTGCAATTCAAAGTTTGCGACCCGGACACGACCGGCGGGAGATTCGGCTGGAGTCAATCTGTCCTTTCCCGCTACGCTCGCCTGGCCCGTATGAACGATTCAATCCTGCAGCAAGCGGCTTCATCACTCGGATTGGAGAGGTATCGCCGCCACATTTTTTTGTGCGCCGATCAGACGGAGCCGAAGTGCGCGCCGAAGGAAAGGGGACTGGAGTCGTGGGAGTTCTTGAAACGGCGGCTCAAGGAATTGAATCTCAGCGGGCCGCACCCGTTGGTTTACCGGAGCAAGGTGAATTGCCTGCGGATCTGCACGCACGGGCCAATCGCGGTCGTCTATCCCGAAGGGGTCTGGTATCACTCGTGCACACCGGCGGTGTTGGAGCGCGTCATTCAGGAACATTTGATCAACGGCACGGTCGTCGATGAATACTGTTTCGCCCGAAACGCGCGTGGGCAGCGCGTGTGACGTGCTCAACGGGTTTGCACGAGCACCTCGAGCGAGCGTCCCAAATGTTCAGGGTGCGTGAGGGTTTGAAACTGGCGCGTGCGCGCTGCCGTCCATCCACCGAAGGCTGATGGAGCGTGCCAGGCCGACGCGGCAACCCGCTTCAGGAATTCCGCCTGCGAGAACAGGCCCTCGGTTCTCAGCCCGGCTGATTCGCCAGCCGATTGCAGGGCGGTGAAATTGACGTGCGCCGTCAGGTCCTGCTCGCCGACGTTGGCCAGTAAATCGTCGTTCGGTCGGTGACCGTGGTACGCGCGCAATGTTCCTTTTGCGCGGTGAGGCACAAAGAATTCTTCGGCGGTCAGGCCGTAGTCGAAAGTCAACAGTGTGCCCTCGTTCAAAACGGTTGCTGCCTGTCGCCACCATTCAACCGCCGCGGGAGAAACCTCGGTCGTAAAACCGTCCGGCAGCACAGCGAGCAGTTCGGCCTGCAGCGTCGGCCAATGCCCTGCGCGGAGTACGGAGCGCGGAGTGTCGAATGCCACCGGTCCTTGATGTTTCCCATCCGGCAACCGTCTGATCCAAACAAAATTTTCGGCTTCGAATCCCACGTCCCATTCAAACCAGTTCCGGTTTTGCGCGTTCCAGCCGATTCGATGCGCCGGCATGGCATCGAGCAGTTCGTTGGAAAAAATGACTCCGCGAACGCCGCCCGTCGGCAGTTTATCCCAGGAATCGAACCAGCGAACTGGCGCGGCGAGCGGCTCCAGGTTTTTCTTCTGCCACTCCCGTCGTGTCAGCGAGGGTTCGAGAATCCAGTATTCCATTCTTTCCAGCAGGTGGGGCTGTCGCGATTTAAACCAGTTAAGAACGTCCGCGGCCAGTCGGCCATCGGCCGAGCCGGCTTCGAGCAGTTGGAATCTGTCCGTGCCTGTTTTTTCAACCCACCCGGCGAATTGAAACGCCAGCAGTTCGCCGAACAGGCTGCCGACGCTTACACTGGTATAGAAGTCGCCGCGTTTGCCCGGCGTGTTCGCTAATCGTTCATAATATCCAAATTCTGGACAATAAAGTGACAGCTCCATGAAACGCGCGAACGGAATGGCGCCGCACGCTTCAATCTCCCGGCGGATGATTCCACGCAGTTTGCTCATGGCTGGCAGTAACATTGCTTGCAGTGGTGAGTCGAATCAGTTAAAAAACCGCTGATTGAGTAACTCAGCACTCATTTATGGCCAAAATTGACGCCTTCTTCAATTTGATGTTCGAGCAAAAAGCCTCGGACCTACACCTCTCCGCGGCCAATTCGCCCATGTTGCGCATCAATGGGGAACTTCACCGGGTCGATTACCCGCCGCTCGACAATGACACCCTCAAAGCGATGCTCTATGAAATCGCCCCTGACTACAAAATCAAACAGTACGAGGAAACTGGCGACGTGGACTTCGGCTATGAAATCCCGAACGTGTCGCGCTTCCGCGCCAATTTCTTCAACCAGAAATACGGCTGCGCCGCGGTCTTCCGCCAGATTCCGTCCAAGGTGCTTTCGTTTGAAGATTTTGAAAAATTCGACGCGCCGCTCCCGGCCGTATTGAAGAAATTCGGAATGTTGCACAAAGGCCTTGTCGTGGTCACGGGTCCGACCGGGTCCGGCAAATCCACGACCTTGGCGGCCATCGTCGATTATTGCAATAAGAACCGCCGCGATCACATCATCACGGTTGAAGACCCGATTGAGTTCGTGCACGAGAGCAAGAACTGCCTGGTGAACCATCGTGAAGTGGGCGTCCACACAAAGTCCTTTTCGGCCGCGTTGCGCGGCGCGTTGCGCGAAGACCCGGACATCATTCTGGTGGGGGAAATGCGCGACCTCGAGACGATCGAACTGGCGCTGACGGCCGCCAGCACGGGGCACCTCGTTTTCGGCACGTTGCACACCCAGAGCGCCGCCAAAACAGTGGACCGCATAATCGACGTTTTCCCGGCGGATCAGCAGAACAAAATCCGCGCGACGCTGGCCGAATCGCTTAAAGGCATTGTGGCTCAAAGCCTGTTCAAGCGCATTGACAAGAAGGGCCGCGTCGCGGCGATGGAAATTCTTGTCTTCACTACGGCCATTGCCAACCTGGTTCGCGAGGGCAAGACGCACCAGATTCCGGGCATGATCCAGGTCGGCAAGAAACTGGGTAATTCACCGCTCGACGATTCCATCATGGAGCACTTGCGAATGAAGCGGATTGCCGCGGAGGAAGCGTACGACAAATGTCTCGATAAAAAGAAATTCCGGCAGTTCCTTGCAACGCCGCCGGATGACGACGATGCCTGAGCGAAAGGAATTCCCATGCGCCGATCCGAACTGGATTTCATACTGAGCAAGATGCTGGAGTCCCAGCAGGAAGTGTCCGACCTCAATTTCACGGTGGACAAACCGCTGCAGGTGGAGTCGTTCGGCGAGCTGGTGCCGGTGCCGTTTGACCCGCCGCTCGAAAGGCTGACTCCATTTCAAACGGAGATGATTGCGCTCAATTTGATCGGCGGCAACCGCAGGCTGACCGAAGACCTGCTCCGCACAGGTTCCTGCGACGCCTCCTACACCCTCAGCAACAAAGCGCGGTTCCGCGTCAACGTCTTCTCGCAACGCGCCAATTACTCCATTGTCCTGCGAAAGCTGAACACGCAAATCCCGACCATGGAGGACCTGTGCATGCCGGAGATATTCCAGGAGGTGCCGAAGGAAAAAACCGGACTAATCCTCGTTACCGGCGCTACGGGCTCCGGCAAGACGACGACCCTGGCCGCCTTGCTCAACGAAATTAACGAAGACAAATCCATCCACATCATCACCCTTGAAGATCCGGTCGAGTATGTGCACCCGCAAAAGAAGGCCACGTTCAACCAGCGGGAGTTAGGAATCGACTTCAACTCGTTTGCCAGCGGCCTTCGCGCCGCGCTGCGCCAGGCGCCTAAAGTGATTCTGGTCGGCGAAATACGCGACCGCGAGACCGTGGAGATCGGCATGACCGCCGCCGAAACCGGCCACCTGGTCCTGGCCACGCTGCACACAATCGATGCCGGCCAGACCATCAACCGTATCGTGGGCATGTTTGAAACCGAGGAACAGGAACAAGTCCGCGTCCGGCTGGCCGACACGCTGCGCTGGATCGTCAGTCAGCGGCTGGCCCCGAGGATGGGCGGCGGACGCACGGCGCTGCTGGAGATTATGGGTTCCAATCTCCGCACCAAAGAGAGCGTTCAGCTTGGAGAAAGCGAAGGCAAAACGTTTTACGAAATCATTGAGGCGAATTACACGTTCGGCTGGCGCACGTTCGATCATGCGGCGCTCGAGGCCTTCGAACAAGGATTGATCACCGAGGAAACGGCGATGCTCTACTGCACGAAACGCAGCGTCGTCGCGCGCGGCATTGACAACATCAAGAAGAAGCGGGGCGACTCCACCTCCGACGTGTCCAACCTGCGCATGAAAAGCATTCAGGAGAGCAAGAAAGCCGGAGCGCCGCCGATTCCCACCACGCTGAAGTTGAAATAAGCCATGGCCTACGAACTCGAATTCATCGGGCCGAACGACAAACCCGCCCTGCTCGCCCTCAGCACGCCGGAATGGCTGGACGCGGCAAGAAATGTTTTGGCCGAGATCGGCTACAAGGTCCATGCCGCCAGTAATCACGATGATTTCACCCTCCGCTTCGGACGTATCCAATATCAGGTTGTGCTCATCGAGGAACTGTTTGCCAGCAGCACGCCCGAAGAGAACCTGACGCTGCAATACATCCAGCAAATGCCCATGCCCCAGCGCCGGCACACCATCTTTATTCTGCTGGGCAGCTCATTCGACACTTTGAGCGCGATGCAGGCCTTCCAGCAAAGCGTCCATGCCGTCGTCAACCGCGAAGAACTTGGCCTGCTTGGCGCGAACATCCTTGGTCCGATTGTTCAGCGCATCGTCGGCGATAATGACCTCTTTTTCAATGTCTATCGCGACACTCAACTCCGCATTGTCCAAGGCAAGGTCTAGCCCAAATGCGGAATGCGGAACGCGGAACCCGGAATGAACTCCAGACGCGCTTTACTGCCACTCAGCCCGTATTCCGCGTTCGGCATTCTCCCTTCCTCATTCAACATGTCCCGTCTTGACCAGGCTCTCGTGGAACGCGGTCTGTGCGAAAGTCGGGAAAAGGCCAGGCGCGCTGTCATGGCCGGTCTGGTTACCATCAACCGGCAGCCGGCGCGTAAGCCGAGCGATCAGGTCCGGCCGCACGACCAGATCCAACTCGAAGCCGGAGAAAAATATGTCAGCCGCGGCGGCCATAAGCTCGAACATGCCCTGAAATATTTTAAACTGAATGTCGAAGGGCTGACCGTCGTTGACCTGGGCGCTTCGACCGGCGGTTTCACCGATTGTTTGTTGCAACACGGCGCGAAAAAAGTCTTCGCCGTCGATGTCGGTCACGGCCAACTGGCCTGGAAACTCCGCCGACATCCGCGCGTTGTCGTCATGGACAAAACCAACGCGCGCGATCTCGCGCCGGCAAGGTTTCCGCAGCCGTTTCAGGCCGGACGGAAGCGGACAAAGGCGCCGGGGTCATCACCGACCCGCGGATTCACGAACGCGTGCTGCGCGAGCTGGAAGCATTTGTCGTCGCGGGCGGACAACTGCGCTGGCTGGGCGTCACCGAATCGCCGCTGCTCGGTCCGGCCGGCAACAAGGAATTTCTGGCGCTGCTTGAAAAAATTGGCTGACAAAATCAAACGCGTTGGTCTCGTCGCCAACTCGGAAAAGTTCAACTGCCACCCGGCGGTCCGAATGGCCGCGTCATTGATTGCGGAGGCGGGTCGGCTCGTCCTTTGCGACAAGGCCACCGCCGATCTGGCCGGACCGAAGGCGACTCTGAGCGCGGACGCCCGCGAACTGACTCAGCAAGCCGATTTGATTCTGGTGTTTGGCGGCGATGGCACGATGCTGCGCGTGGCCCGCGAAGTGGCCGGTTCCAACACGCCGATCCTCGGCGTCAACGTGGGCGGCCTTGGGTTTTTGACGGCCGTTTCTTCGGAGCAACTGCCCAGGGCACTGGCTTCCGTCTGGTCCGGCGATTTCGTCTTCGAACAGCGTTCGTTGATTGAGGCCGGTGTTCACGCGCACGAGAAAATCGTTCAACAAACCGCGCTGAACGACTTCGTCATCAGCCGCGGCACGGTTCCGCGCCTGATCGAACTGGAAGTCAGCGTGGACGACGCGGTGCTGACGCGCTATCGGTGCGACGGCCTGATCGTCAGTTCTCCCACCGGTTCGACGGCCTATTCGCTGGCGGCGGGCGGGGCCATCGTCAGCCCGAACGCGGAGGTCTTCACGCTGACACCGATATGTCCGCACACGCTCTCAAATCGATCCGTCATCGTGAGCCTCAACTCCGTCGTGCGCGTCAAAGTGCTGAGCCGGAGAGTAGAGACCATTTTGTCCGCCGACGGTCAGGTGCAGACACAATTGTCGGCCGGCGACACGGTCGAGATCCGACGCAGTCAACGGGCGGTGAGCCTGCTCCGGCTGGTCGGGAGCTCCTTCTTCGAAACGCTCCGTCAAAAACTGCATTGGAGCGGATCAAACATCTAGTGGGCCGGCAGTCCAAAGCGCAACGTCAGAACAGAAAGGAAATATGGCAACGATTGAGAAGATCAAAGAGAGCGTGAGTTGGCAGAAACGCCGGGATTTGACGCGGATGAATTTGTGGTTCGGCTGAAAGACATCGCTGAACAGGCGGGCGTTTCGGTCATGACCGTCTCGAAAGTCCTGCGCG
>QHOP01000458.1 GCA_003219345.1 Verrucomicrobiota bacterium | reverse complement strand
CAGTCCGCATCTTTTGCTGAGCGCGCTTGAACTTCATGCTGTGACTGGCCAGCCCGGATACCTGGACGAAGCTCGCCGGATTGCTGAAGGTCTCCTCTCCCAGCAAGCAATGGCCGGTCGCTTGCGCGGTGCTTTTGGGACTTTCGGCGAGCTGACGGCCGGCGCGCTGGCCTCCTTTGCTCTGGCTGCACCTGACGATCCGCTCGATCCCAGAATCACTCGTACCCTCGGAGATTACCTTGCCTTTTGCGCCCGTCAGTCGGACAACCCGTTCGGTTTCAGCAAACAACCGGAGGGTGAGACAGACCACTTTTTTCCCGCGGACGTGGGCAACAGTTTTCAGGTGCTCGGTCGGGCGTGGGCTGCCGCGTTGATTTATCGGCTCACCGGCGAGCGGCGCGCTTTGGTCTTTGCCGTGGACCATCTGGATTGGGTACTGGGCAAAAACCCGCTCGACCTTTGTCTGTTTGAAGGAAAAGGCGCCCGCAACCCGCCTCGTTATCATCACCGCTACAATCAGATTCCCGGCCACGAGCGCGGCGCGGTGCCCGGGACGATCCCCAATGGTTTTGTCCGTGAGATGGGACTGGCGGACCGGCCGGGATTTGACTTAAGTCGCGGAGGAAATCGTTCCCCTTCATTTCGCACGAGCGAGCCCTGGTTGGTGCACAACTTGTTTTATCTGCTCGCGGCCGGCGAACTTCATCGGGCGGAGCAAAAGCCTTCGCTGCCGCTCAAGGAATGACGATTTTATAGAAAGCAAGCCACCCTGAGGCGCCGGATGAGCCAACATCGACTTCCCGCGAGCGATACCAACTGACGCGGCCATCTTCAAAGAGGAAATTTCCCCCCACCGGTTCGCCGCCATGTCGCACGTGGCTCGAAATTGGGATGGGACCTCCCATCCAACCGCCCGGCATGACCTGGGCATTTTTCCCGTCCGGCCCGGCCGTTCCGGCTGCCTGTTTCATGTCCATGAGGACCGGGGCATGTTGGAAAGCGTCATTGAGCTTCTTTTTGCCGGCCCAATCTCCGAGTCCCTGGCTGTTGTAATTCCAGTGAGTGTCATTGGTTTTCCGGTAGGGCAGATAGAAATAGCCGCACAGCTCGGGGACGCCTACGTCCATCAGATCCTTGTCGGCATTCCGAAGATGCTTCTGAGTCGGGCAGAAGATCACGTGGAATCTGTCCTTGGGAGCGCCGCGCACCTGTTTGATGAGATAATCGGTCCAGAACTTTTGAACATACCGACCGCACCAACTGACATCGACGCCGTCGGTGTTGTCCGGAAAGGAATTGTTGTTATCCATCCCGTATAAGTGTAAAGCGACGCCCCACTGGCGCATGTTACTTGCGCAAAGCACCTTGTTCGCTGAGAATTTCGCGCCGGCCAGGGCGGTTAAAAGCAGGGCGGCGAGCACCGCAATAATCGCCACCACGACCAGCAACTCGATCAGCGTGAAGCCGTCTCCTGAACACGCCGCCAAGCGGCGCGGGGCTGGCCAGCGGCTGGCCACAGCGAGAGTCGGATGCTCCAGGGCTTTCATGAGCGCTCCTGCGGTTGCAGTTTCACGGCTAACATTCGCGCGAAGGTGTGTCAACTGATTCCCGCGTCGCACGCTCGGCCAAATCGAAAGTGTCGGAATTGAGTTGATCGCTGCGGTGACAAATCATCGGTGTCGTTCTTCCGCACGGACGGTACTGAGGAAACCCCAGGATGCGCTACAATTTGGCGCGAAGGAGATGGCCACAAAAAGGCACAAAAAGCGCAAATAAATTCAGCTTTTTGTGCTTCTTGCGCTTCTTCGTGGCTATCTGACGGCCTTGACTCGCTTCCTGTTTCAGTTCCAAGCGTTGATTTGCACTGCGTCAGGCCCTCCGCGCTGGACAAGACTGAGGCGGAACCCTAATTTTCCCCAATCCGACAGGCCGCTGGGCCTCACCATGAGGCCGCGCTGAGACTTTGTCCGTGGGTTCCGACGATGAAATGGAAGACGTTAGTTCCGCTGGTCGCGCTCCTGGGTTTCAAGTGGATCATCTCTTTGATGGCAGGGGAAGTACCGTATGAGCAATTGAAAGGCGACGCGCTGAAAGAAGTGCTGAAACCGATCCCGCCTAAAGAACCAGCAGAAGCCCTCCGTTGCCTGGAGGTCATAGATGGTTTTTCCGTTGAATTCGTGGCTCACGAACCTCTGGTGCTGGATCCGGTGGCGGCGGTCATTGATGAAAATGGCCTGATGTACGTGGCTGAAGACGCGGACTATCCCTACCGCCCTGCGGAGGGCGAGCTCCCGAAGGGACGCATTCGGTTGCTGAAGGACAACGATGGGGATGGCTTTTATGAAGAAAGCCATCTCTTTGCCGAAGGCTTGCTCTGGCCCGCGGGCGTCGCGCCCTGGAAAGGCGGCGTTTTTGTCACGGCACCTCCCGATATCTGGTATCTGAAAGACACCAACGGAGATTTCACAGCTGACATCAAAGAGAAAGTTTTTGCAGGGTTTGGCACCGACGGCTCACAGTACATCCTGAACAATCTCCAGTGGGGTTTGGACCACAAAATCTACGCGTCCGTGGCCGGCAACGGCGGGCTGGTCCGACGAGCGGATCGTCCTGACCAAACGCCGGTTTCGGTCGTGCGGAAGGATTTCCGGTTCGATCCCGTCACCAGGGAATTCGAAAGCATCAGCGGCGGCAAACAATTCGGGAACACGTTCGACGATTGGGGAAACCGGTTCCTGTGCACTCAGGATACGGCGGTTTATCAGGTTGTTCTGCCCCAACGGTACCTGGAACGAAATCCTTTTCTTTCCGCGTTCGACAGCACGCCAAGGCTCCTGCCGGGGGGCGCTCCGGTTTTTCGAACCAGTCCGATTGAAACATGGCGCGCGATCCGCTCCAGCCGCCGGCTCCTGGCTCAAAAAGGCTCTCCCAATGACAGCGGCGTTTCGCATCACGTGTTGGACGGTGTCGCAGGCACCACGGTTTATCGAGGCGGGGCTTTTCCTGAACGATTTTACGGGAACATCTTTTGCGGCGACGCGCAAAATAACCTGGTGCACCGCCGAAGCCTGACTCCTGACGGAGTGCTCTTTCGCTCCGAGCGGTTGGATCAGGGAACCGAGTTTCTCCGCTCGAAGGATAACTGGTTTCGCCCGGTAAATTTCGTGAACGCCCCGGACGGCACGCTGTACGTGTTGGACCTGGCTCGGGAAGTGTTGGAGGCGGTGCATATCCCGATGGATGTCGTGGCGCACCTGGATCTGACTCGGGGCCGGGACCGGGGCCGGATTTATCGGGTCATTCCACGAGGATTCAAGCGGCCGACCCAGCCCAGGTTGGGTGACTTCACGACCGAACGACTCGTCAGCTGCCTGGAAAGTCCTCATGCCTGGTGGCGCGAGACTGCCCACCGACTGCTCGACGAGCGACACGACAAATCCGCCGAAGCGCCGTTGCGACGTCTGCTCCGGCATTCTACCCGGCCCCAGAGCCGGTTGCACGCGCTCTGGTCGTTGGCAGGGCTCAACGTTCTTTCGGACCGCGACCTCCTGACCGGGCTTACGGATGCCTTTCCCGCGGTCCGGGAAAATGCGCTGCGGCTTGCGGAGCCGAGACCGAACCACTCCGAGGGGATCCGCTCCCGCTGCCTCGAACTCGTCGCCGATCCCAACCCGCGCGTTCGATTTCAAATGGCGTTCACTCTCGGCGAGTTGAACGACCCACGCGCAGTGAAGGGGTTGGCGATGATTGCCAGGCGGGATGCAGCCGATGACTTTATTCGCACCGCAATCCTGAGCTCATCGTATCCTTGCGCGGCTGCGCTCATGGCCGAATTGGTGCGGGATGCTCGCTTCGTCCAAACCGAATCCGGGACCGTGCTTTTGGAAGAACTGGCTCGCGTCGTCGGTGGCCGAAACCGGAGGGAAGAAATCAAATCCGCGCTGGAGGAAATTCTCGGACAGAATGGATCGGAGGTTGGGCAGATCGGCGTGATCGGTTTGTCGGAAGGGCTGCGGAATTGCGGAGCGCAGCTCAGTTCGTTCGTCAACTCGCTCGACTCCCGGGCGGCTCACCGATTCCATGCGCTCATGGAAGACGCGCTTCAGGTCATCAGGAATAAAGACGCGAGTGCCAATTCGATTGAGAAGGCCCTCCGCTTGTTGGAGAACGCTTCTCCAGACCCCGCCGCGGCGCCCATCCTTGCTTTGCTTGATCGGTTTCCACCGGCGCCAATCCAGATTGCCGCGATCCGGGCCCTTTCGCGATTGAACGGACCCGGATTGGAAGAGGCCGTTCTGGGGCGATGGAGAGCGGTGAGTCCCGAAGCACGGCGGGAAATTTTATCCGCGTTGCTGACGAAAAAGGAGCGCATCACCGCGCTCCTGGCGGCGATCGAAGGCGGCCGAATCTCCCCGGGCGAAGTGGAGGCGGTTTCCCGTTCTGCGCTGCTGCGCCATGCTGAACCGTCGATTCGGCGTCGTGCCGCCGCGCTGTGGGGCGAAGAAAAAGCGGGCGACCGGAACGAAGTCATTCAACGGTACCGGGCGGCTTTGAACCTGAACGGCGATGTCAAAGCGGGTCGGAACGTGTTCCAGCGGTTGTGCAGTTCGTGTCATCGTTTGAGCGGTATCGGAAATGAGGTGGGACCCAATCTCGCCCTCGCGGCCACACGGTCTCCGGACGAACTCTTGACTCATATCCTCGATCCGAATTGGGAAGTCAATCCGGCGTACGTTCAATACAACATCGAAACGACGGACGGCGAGACTTACTCCGGCCTGATCGTTGCCGACCGCTCCTCCAGCGTTACTCTCAAAGGTGTGAATTTCGAAAAAACGATTTCCCGGACGCAGATCAAGGAAATTGCCAGCCAAGGCCAGTCCTTAATGCCGGTCGGCCTGGAGCAGGGCCTTAGCTTCCAGGACATGGCCGATCTGCTCTCATTTTTGATCGACTCGCAATATGACTTTGGAACCAGCGGTCACTCGGATTCTCATGATGTGCCAGTAAGGCCGTGATAGAGGCGGACTGGACCAATTGCCAAAAAAATCCCCAAAATGAAGTCGATTGTCGAATGTCCGGAGGCTCCCCTCACCCAGCCCTCCCCTCATCGGATGAGGGGAGAGGGTGGCTCTAGCCGGGTGAGGGGAGCCGGCTGTTTCATTTCTGACGAGAGCAAAAGTATTCCTGGCGGCTCTGAATTTCATTGGCAAATTTCTTGTTCGTCCTCATAATCAGGCGCTGAATGAGCGCGACGAAGAAGCCGACTGACAAACACTCCGCCGTCACCCGCGAGCTGGTGGTCACGAACAAACTGGGCATCCACGCCCGGCCCGCGGCGATGTTTGTCAAGACAGCCAACCGCTTCGAGTGCGATGTCTTCGTGGAAAAGGACGGCGAGAAAGTCAACGGCAAAAGCATCATGGGTCTCATGATGCTCGCGGCCGGGCCGGGGAGCAAACTCTCCGTTTATGCGGAAGGACAAGACGCAGCCAGGCTCCTCAACGAACTGGAAGCCCTTCTGAAACGCAAGTTCGACGAGGACTGACCGCGTGATGTCTGCGACGGAATTTGATGTCAGATACGCCGCGCGTCTTGCGCGCATCGAACTGACGTACGCCGAAGAACAAAAGCTCAGCGCGCAGCTCTCCAACATTCTCGGTTACGTCGAGAAATTGAAAGAACTCGATGTCAGCCAGGTCGAGCCGACCGCCCACGCGGTGCCGATGATCAACGTGACCCGGCCCGACGAAGTGCGGACCGGGCTGACGAACGATGAGGCGCTCCGCAATGCACCAGCCAGCGCCGGCGGCCTGTTCCTCGTGCCGAAGATCGTGGAGTAAGACTCGATTTTTACGAATGCCGCACGTATTGGAGAATGAATTTGCGCTGATTCGTGTAATTCGTGTCCGGGTTTTTTCATGCTGAACCAACTCACCATTTCCGGGCTTACAGGCAAGCTCGCGAAACGCGAATGCTCCGCCCGCGAAGCGACGCAGGCGTGCCTCGATCAAATCGAGCGTGTTGACCGACGAATCAAAGCTTTCCTTGGCTACGACGCGGCGGACGCACTCGCGCAAGCAGAAGCTGCCGATCAAGAGCTGGCTGGCGGCGTAACCCACGCGCAGAAACCACTGCTCGGCGTGCCGGTCGCCGTGAAGGATGTGCTTTGCGTGAAAGGCCATCCGTGCAATTGCGGTTCGAAGATTCTGGGCAAATTTGTTTCACCCTACGACGCGACGGTCATCGAGAGACTGAAAGCCGCGGGCGCGATTGTCTTTGGTCGACTCAACATGGACGAGTTCGCGATGGGCAGCTCGACGGAGAACTCCTCCTTTTTCACGACACTTAATCCGTGGGACACGACGCGCATTCCCGGCGGTTCTTCAGGCGGTTCAGCGGCGGCGGTCGCGGCGGACGAAGCCATCGCCACGCTCGGGTCGGACACCGGCGGTTCGATTCGACAGCCCGCCGCCTTGTGTGGCGTCGTTGGCTTGAAACCCACTTACGGACGCGTTTCGCGCTACGGCCTCGTCGCATTCGCTTCGTCGCTCGACCAGATCGGACCGTTCACGAAAGTCGTGCGCGATGCAGCGCTCATCATGAGTGTCATCAGCGGCCTCGACCCACGCGACTCGACCAGTGTGCCGGAGGCGGTACCGGACTACGCCGACGCGCTGGGCGGCAACATCAAAGGGCTGAAACTTGGCTTGCCGAAGGAATATATGATCGGCGGACTCGATCCCGAAGTGAAAGCGGCAGTTGACGCCGCCGTGCGGCAACTGAAAAAGCTTGGCGCGGAAGCGAGGGAGATTTCCCTGCCGCACACCGATTACGCGGCGGCGACCTACTACATCATCGCGCCCGCCGAGGCTTCGGCGAACCTCGCGCGATTCGACGGCATTCGCTACGGCCTGCGGGTGGATGGAGCCGACCCGGTCGAGCTTTACGGTAAGACCCGTGGCGCGGGTTTCGGCGCGGAAGTGAAACGCCGCATCATCCTCGGCGCTTACGTACTCAGCAGTGGTTACTACGACGCCTACTACCTGCGCGCCCAGAAAGTCCGCACGCTGATCCGCCAGGACTTTTTAAAGGCGTTCGAGCAAGTGGACGCCATTGTCACGCCGACGACCCCGACCGCCGCGTTCAAGGTCGGGGAAAAGTCCGACGACCCGCTGCAAATGTATCTTTCGGACGTCT
>QHOP01000457.1 GCA_003219345.1 Verrucomicrobiota bacterium | reverse complement strand
CGCGCCTTGCCGCCGAGCGCGTTGATGGTTTTGACGATCTGCGGATTGATCTCGTTCGACAACACGCGCTCGACCACGTTCACGGCTGCTTCGTCGGTGACGCGCATGCCCTGGATGAAATCGGCCTTGAGTCCGGCGGCATCCATCGCGCGGGTGATGGCTTTGCCGCCGCCGTGGACGACGACCGGGTTGATGCCGACGGCTTCGAGGAACACGACGTCGCGTGCCACACCATCGCGCACGTCCGGGTCGGGTGAGTCCATGAAACTGCCGCCGTATTTGACGACGAACGTCTGGCTGCGGAAACGCTGAATGTACGGCAACGCTTCGAGCAGCACGTCGGCTTTGGAAATGAGGTCGCGCATCAAATTACGATTTATGATTTACGATTTGTTTTCGAGTCGCGGCGCTCGCTCGTTTTTCTGCGACGATGAGCAGGAGCGGGCTTCCCAACTTGTATGGCTGGCCGTCGTGCGAGCCATACAAATTCGTGATGGCCAGGCCCACTGGCTCCAACAGGCGGCGTATTTCTCCGACAGTATAGACCCAATGCCACCACTTTCGCACCTCGGTCCTGCCGTTCTGTACAAAAGTGGCTTCCGTCCCCAGGCAACTGATGTCGGAATCTTCGAACCAGTTGGAGCGGGTGGTCACAGCTTTATTCCGGTGGCGCGCGCTCACGAGACGTCAGCTTTGGAGATGAGGTCGTGCATGTGAAGGCAATTCAGCAAACGGCGAAATTCATCCTGAAAACTCAGTCATAAGTTTAACCTCCGAGCGACGCCGGATCGCTCACGTCGCCTTTGTTGAATTCCACGTAGGCTTCGGTCAGGTCGGCCGCGTAAATCACGGAACTGGCCTTGCCGAGATTCAGGTTGATGTGCAGGTCGAATTCCTTTGCCGCGACGGCGTCGCAGAGTTGCTTGAAAGTGGCTTTCGTCGGTTGGCCGCGCTTGAGGCTCCACAGAATTTTGTGGGGAGCATACGCGGCTCGCGTGTTGAACGAGTCGGCCCGACTCGTTCCGGCGGAGGAGCCGCCCGCCGAAGCACGCCGGCGGCGTGCGCTCCCCAAAGGCGCGCTGTAGCCGATGTCCACTTTTTCTTCGACGACCTTGGCGGACGAATAGCCGAGCGCGTCAATGATGCGGCCCCAGTTGGGATCGCCGCCGTTCCAACTGGTCTTCACGAGCGCGCTGTTCGCCACGGAGCGCGCCGCGGCGTCGGCTTCGGCGAAATTTCGCGCGCCGTGGACACGCACGGTGACAAAGCGCGACACCCCTTCGCCGTCGCGCACAATCATCTTCGCCAGTTCGAGGCAGACGTGGTTGAGGGCGGACTGGAACATCGCCAACTGCCGTAGCCGCCGACGTAACGAGGCGGAAGGATTTGTGGATTTGGTCCGCCTCCTCACGTCGGCGGCTACGATGTGCGGATTCCCCGCGAGCCCGTTCGCCAGCACCAGCACCGTGTCGTTCGTGCTCATGTCGCCGTCCACGGTGATGCGGTTGAAACTGTTCGCGACGGCCTCGTGCAACGCGGCTTGAAGCGCTGTGGCTTCGATGGCGGCGTCCGTGGTGATGAAGCAGAGCATGGTCGCGTGCAGTGCTTGCGCACGGGCACTGTTTGCAGCGGGGTGAGGAATGGCCGGTGGCCGCACGCCAGTGCCGCTCATGCCGGGCTGAATCATGCCGGCCCCTTTGCAAATGCCGCCGAGGCGGACCGTCTTTCCGCTCAGTCTGAACTCGACCGCGATTTGCTTGGGCAGGGTGTCGCTGGTCATGATGGCTTCGAGCGCGTGATTAGCACATTCGGCAGCGTTGTCGAGTCGCGTGACGGCGTCGAGGATGCCCGTTTTCACATTCTCCATCGGCAATGTCACGCCGATGCGCCCGGTCGAGCCGACCAGGACGTGTTCTGTCTTGATGTAGCGTCGCGTGTCCCCACGCGAATTCGTCGGCTGCGGACAGCCGACTCTACGGCGATTCAATGCTTCCGCCGTGAGATGCGCCATTTCTATCGCGTCCTTCAAACCGTGCCTGCCAGTGCAGGCATTGGCGTTGCCTGAATTCACTACGATGGCCTGGGCAACACCCTTTTTCACGCGATCGAGACAGACTTTCACCGGCGCGGCGCAAACCTGGTTCGTGGTGAACATGCCGGCGACCGTCGCCGGGACTTCCGAAACGATGAACGCGAGGTCGCGTTTCCTGCCTTTCGCCGAGCCTTTTCCGGTGCCGAGGCGTTTGATGTCGCAGAAGACCCCGGAGGCCAGGAATCCTTTCGGAGCGACGATGGAACCGGGAACTGTTCTGAACTTTGCCTTCATTAAATTGGTTTTGTCCGCGAATGACGCGAATGGACGCGAATGAGGACTTGAATTGACAGGCGTTCCCTAAGGCCCGGACCAGGCGTCGGTTGCCGGAGAACAAAAAAAGAAAGCTTCATGATATTCGCGCTGATTCGCGTAATTCGGAACCCCCTTGATCAAAGCAGCCTCGCCGTTTCGGGGAAGCCACAGAGGATGTTGAAGCATTGCACGGCCTGGCCGCCGGCGCCCTTGACGATGTTGTCCAGCGCGCTCATGACGATGAGACGGCCGGTGCGGGGGTCGAGCCGCCAGGCGATTTCAATGACATTCGTGCCGATGACGTTCTTGATGTCGGGCAGCGATTTGCCGTCGAGCAGGCGGATAAACGATTCATTGCCGAAGGCGGAGTGATAGCAGGTCGAGATTTTTTCGGCGACCGCGTCCATCGTGGCCGCGTTGGATAAACCCGAGACAGGCGAGACGCCTGTCCTACTTTGGAAATGTTCAGCCGGCGCGAGGTAAATCGTGGTGAGAATGCCGCGAGTCACGGGAATCAAGTGCGGTGTGAACTGGATGGTTACCGGTGTCTTCGCCGCCAATGAGAGTTCCTGTTCCATTTCCGAAAGGTGCCGGTGCTTCGGAATGCCGTAAGGACGCGCGCTTTCGTTGCATTCCACGAACAGATAGTCTTGTTCCAGTTTTCTGCCCGCGCCGCTGACGCCGCTGAGCGAGTCGGCGATGATGCCGGTCGGCCGGATCAAGCCCTCGCGCAGCAAGGGAATCGTCGGCAGCAAAACGCTCGTCGGATAGCAGCCGGGCGACGCGACGAGCGGCGCGTTCTTGAGTTGCGCGCGATAAATTTCCGGGAGGCCGTAAACCGATTTCTTGAGCAAGTCGGGCGCGGGATGGTCGTGTGCGTAAAACTCTTTGTAAGCCGCGGGGTTCTTCACGCGGAAATCGGCGCTCAGATCGATGATCTGGCAACCGCGTTGGAGGAGGGGAAGGGCGTATTCCGCGGCGACACCGTGGGGCAGGGCGAGGAAGACTACCTCGGCCTGCTTCGCGAGCAACTCGGCGTTCGGCTCAGTGAAGCGGAGCGTCCTGGCGCGCGGAAGATGCGCGAACTTCCGAAAGACCTGCGCGATGGTTTGGCCCGCGTATTGGCGCGAGGTGACGGCGGTGAGTTCGGCGTGCGGGTGGTTGAGGAGCAGGCGCGCCAGCTCTTCGCCGGAGTAGCCGGAGGCACCTACGATAGCGACTCTTTTGTTCATGGCATTTGTCCGATGTCAGTCGTCAGTGGACCGTTGTTGTGCGGCAACATCGGACATCTTGCAACTGACAACTGACAACCTACAACTGACCAAATGAAAAACCCCGCCGGCGTTCGCCAGCGGGGCTTGCAAATCTGGACTCGTTTTAGCGTTTGCTGTATTGGAAACGTTTGCGAGCGCCCGGCTGGCCATATTTCTTGCGCTCCTTCATGCGCGGATCGCGCGTGAGCAGGCCGTTGGACTTGAGCGCCGGACGCAGTTTGGCGTCGGCGGCGAGTAGCGCCCGCGCGATGCCGTGCCGCACCGCGCCGGCCTGGCCGGAGGGACCGCCGCCGCTGACATTGACGCGCGCGTCGAATTTTGCCGCGGTCTCGGTCACGGTTAATGGCTGCAGCGCGAACATGCGCAGGTTTTCAATCGGGAAATAATTCTCGAACGGACGGTTATTCACAGTGATTTTGCCGGAGCCGGCCGCCAATCGGACCCGCGCGACCGAAGTCTTGCGCCGGCCGGTGCCGAGGAATTCCTGAACTTTCGTTTCTGCCATCTGCTTGGTTGAGAGTTGATGGTTGATGGTTGAGGGCATCAAGCAGCCGCCTTCAGCGGTTCGGGTTTCTGCGCCGCGTGCGGGTGATGGCTGCCTTTGTACACCTTGAGCTTGGTCAGCAGACGGTCGCCGAGCCGGTTTTTGGGAATCATGCCTTTCACGGCGTGCAGGATGAGGCGTTCGGGATGCCGGGCCCGGACTTGAGCGACCGACCTGTATCTCTCGCCGCCTTTCCAGCCGGAGTAAGACATGAACAGTTTGTCGGTTTCCTTCTTGCCGGTCAGGATGACTTTTTCCGCGTTAATGACGACGACGAAATCGCCGGCATCGAGGTGAGGCGTGAAGACCGTCTTGTTTTTCCCGCGCAGAATATCGGCGACCTGCGCGGCCAGACGGCCCAGAACGGCGCCGTCGGCATCGACGACATGCCACTTGCGATCGTTCAGATTCACTTTCGGCAAATATGTTTTCATCAGGTCCGAAATCAAAGAGGGGTGAACCTAGCAAACAGACCGCGCAAGTCAACAGTCAAAAAGTGATTTGAGT
>QHOP01000456.1 GCA_003219345.1 Verrucomicrobiota bacterium | reverse complement strand
CTCAAGTCGTCATGCCGCACGACCTGCAGATCCACCAGCCGGAACCCCAGCCCCGCGAAGGCCAGGACCAGCAACAAGGCCATCAATGCCAGTCGGCAGTATTGTGCCGACTGGATCCCGGCTGTGAGCGGCTTATGTTTCTCGCGTTTCAAATCTATGGCACCAGTGAAGCGGCGGTTCGGCGCTGCGCGTATTGTCGTTCGGCCGGATGCATGGACATCGTCGGTTTGCCCGCTGGCGTCAGCGGCGCATCCACCAACCACACGATCTGCGTCGGCTGCGCCATGCGCAGCCCAAGGTTTAATTCCTTCAACCGTGTTTCAAGCGATTTGGGAGACTGTAATTCCGCGAGATGCCGGGCAAGTTGACTGTTTTGCAGGCGTAAACGGTTCAGCCGTTTTTCTTTTTCCGCTTTCTGGCGGCCCAGTTCGAGGAGTTGATTCTGCTGCCAGACATAACCGACGCCGGAGCCGCCAATAAAAAGGCAGATGAGCAAGGCCTTCAGGGCCGGCCCGAAACGGACCGCCGCCGGCTGGTTCTTTCGACTTCGCGCCATGCTAAATTCTTTCCATCACCGGCAGTTGCGGGCTGCGCGCTCGCGGGTTTGCAGCGATTTCGTCCGGGCTCGGCTGAACCGCCCTCCGGCTGACCCATTTCAAGTCTGGAGCAGCCGGCTCGCGCAGTTCGGGTACGTCCACGTCGCCCCTGACGACGTAATCGCGCGAACGCCCGCGTCCGAACTCTTTCACCACGCGGTCTTCGATCGAGTGAAACGTGATTACGGTCAGTCGCCCGCCCGGCTTCAGAATCTTCATCGCCGCTTCAAGCCCGCGTCGCAGGGAGCCGATCTCGTCGTTGACCGCCATGCGCAACGCCTGGAAAACTCGCGTCGCCGGATGCGCCCGCTTGCCACGGCGGGGCGAGATGCGTTCGATTAGCTCCGCCAGTTGGCGCGTCGTTTCGAACCGGCGCAAACGCCGTTCGCTTTCAATCGCGCGCGCCAACCGGCGTGCCTCGGGTTCCTCGCCCAGGTCCCGAAAAATCCGCATTAAATCCTCTGTGCCTGCCTCGTTGACCAGTTGAGCCGCCGTCAACGATTGCCGCCTGTCCATCCGCATGTCGAGCGGGCCGTCCTGCTGAAAACTGAACCCGCGCTCGGCGCAGTCGAGCTGTGGCGAACTGACGCCCAGATCGAGCAAAACGCCGTCGCCACTCTCCAGCTCGAACCAGTCAGCCAATTCTGCAAAGTTTCCGCGCCTCAACTCGTAGCGACCCTCGAACTCCGCCAGACGCACTGCAGCCAGCTGCAGCGCGGCGTCATCGCGATCACATCCAAACAACCATCCGGTCGGCGCGCTCGCTTTCAGAATGGCCGCCGCGTGTCCAGCGCCGCCGACCGTGCCGTCGGCGTAACGGCGGCCCGGCTTCGGATTGAGCGCCGCCAACACCTCCGCCACCATCACCGGGTTGTGGGCGTAGTTTGGCACCGCGCCTGGACTCCTCAGACACGCATCCGCTCGGAATCAAACAACCGCGCCGTCAAACGCCGCCACGCCAGGCCGGTCAACTCCGGCTTGAACCATGGCCGTCCAGGTGGCTTTTGCGCGCCCGAATGCTTCGTTTCAGGTTTGGCCGACACCACTTCCAAATCGGCATCGCTTAAATCGTTCCGCACGGGCTTCACTGCGTCGAGCGACAACTCCGTTCGCGCGGGCGGCTGTGAATTGATCTTTACCGCCAGACGAGTCGCGAAAGGATTGTTGCGCAAGCGGAACCAATTCGTTGAAGCTGGAATGGCGTTCACACAAACGGCGGACGGTGTTTTCGGCGCAATCGTAGTGACAACCTCGGCCGTTGAACCCGCCAAAGGCGAAGTTTTTCCCTGCATTGGATCCGACGCCAGCGCACCGGGTGCGCTTTCAATTCCTGAGGCCGCGGTCCTGATTTTCAGTTTGTCAGACCCGTTTTGCGCGAGCGGTTCCTGCGGTTTTCTTTTTGGCGCCAGCGAAATCGGTCGCCCCACGGGCGCGAATTTCGGCAACAAATTCTGGTCCGCCATCTTGTATCGCTCTGGTTGGTTCCTGCCACCCACCAGACTTTGGCTCACGCTTAGCAACTTTATCAGGCTCATAGGCTTTAAATCAGTTTGAACGCTTCAGGCAACAATTCATCGTCCACCGCACTCGCGCTTTCGTAACGTTCGGGGTCCCAGATCTCGAACCGATCCAACAAGCCCACCAACATTGCCTCCTCCCCAATGGCCGCCGCTTTGGCCATTGCGTCCGGCAAACAAATCCGGCCGCCTTTGTCCAGAGTCACGCGGTCGGACTTTTTTCCGAGCAACCGGCGCAGCGTTTCGGCCTTCGGATCCGCAAACGGCATCGCCTTGAGTTTTTGGACCAATGCCTCCCACTCCTTTGGCGGTAACACCAACAAACAGGCCTCGGGCATCACACCCTTCGGCCAAAGCACCAGGGTCAGCACCTCGGGTTCGGGCGTGCGCCACTTGGCCGGAATCTGCACCCTCCGCTTCTCGTCCACACCGTGGCGATAGAGCGAATTGTAATAGATCGGCTCGCTGCTTTGCTTTGATGGCATCTATCATTCGTTGAGCACCAGGCACTTAGCCATTATGCCCCACAACGACCCACTCTTACACACCCTGACCCACTTCGGTCAACCTTTATCTCACATTTATTTTTCACAGGTTATTCACCTCTCCGCCCGGTGCCGAAGGGGGGTGGCAGAAGAGAGGAAACACTCAGAATACCCATTCAACGTTCCGCTTTCCCCTCACCCGGCCTTCGGCCCACCCTCTTCCCCATCCGAGATGGGGAGAGGGCAGGGTGAGGGCGCTGCTGTTTCCAGCTTGATCGGCGTCATTGTAAAGAAGCGTTAGGGACACCACACTAGACAAGCACCATGCGCACGGCCGATTTCGATTATTGCCTGCCGCCCGAATTGATCGCCCAAACGCCGGCTTCCGAACGCGATCAGTCGCGTCTGCTGGTGCTGCAGCGCCCGGATCGTCTTATCTCCCATCGGAGGTTTCGCGACATTGCGCAGTACCTGCGTGCCGGCGAGGTTCTGGTCTTGAATGATTCTCGAGTCATCCCCGCCCGACTACACGGGACCAAAGCGGGAAGCGGCGGACAAATTGAAGTCCTGCTCGCGGAGGAAAACGCCGCCAACGATTGGTGGGTGATGCTGCGTCCGGGCAAACGCGCGCGCGTCGGCACGAAAATTCTTTTCCTGAATCGCGGCGGCGGGCCAACGGAAGTGAATGCGACGATAATTCAAAAAGATGCTGAAGGTCATTGCCGCCTTCGGTTTTCAGGAACGGCAAACATCATCGAAGCGCTGGACGCATTGGGCGACGTTCCGTTGCCTCCCTACATTGCGCGCGAAACGTCGACGGAGTCAGCGGAAGATCGCGAGCGCTACCAAACGGTCTATGCCCGAACCTCAGGCTCGGTCGCCGCGCCGACCGCCGGACTGCATTTCACGGAAAATTTCCTCAATGAAATTCGTTCACGTGACGTGCAAGTTTGTTTCGTCACCCTCCACGTCGGTCTGGGAACATTTGCGCCAGTGATAAGTGAGACAGCGGACAAACACGTCATGCACGCAGAATGGTTCCGTCTGGGAGCGACGACCGCCCAGGTCATCAATGAAGCAAAGCAAACAAATCGTCGCGTTATCGCCGTCGGAACGACAACGGTGCGTGTGCTGGAAAGTATCGCTGCGGAAAACCATGGACGATTGGTCGAATGCCAGGGACTCACGCGCATTTTCATTTATCCCCCCTATTCTTTCAAAATTGCAGATGCGTTATTGACCAACTTCCACCTCCCGCGATCAACGTTGTTGATGCTCGTAAGCGCCTTCGCGGCTCCGGGCGCAACGGGCGGCAACGACATCATTTTATCCGCGTATGCCAAGGCGATTTGCGGGCAGTATCGGTTCTACAGCTACGGCGACGCGATGCTGATTTTATGAAGCTCCCGTACGTTTTCATCAACATGGCAATGACTGCCGACGGCAAAATCGCCACCGCCAACCGCGCCGTGTCCACTTTCAGCAGCAAATACGATTTCGAACATCTCCTGGAACTGCGCGCCAGCGCGGACGCGGTGATGTCGGGCGCGCGAACTGTCAACGAGCAGGTCGTCAACCTCGGCCCTGGCCCAGCCAAATTCCGCCGGCTTCGTTTGCAAAGCGGTCTTGCCGAATATAACCTTCGCGTCATCGTGAGCGGCTCCGGCTCCATGAATCCGCACGCCGAAATTTTCTGTCACCGCTTCTCCCCCATCATCATCCTGACTACGGGGCGCGCCGCCGAACGAAAGCTGGAACGACTCCGCGCTGTGGCCGACGCAGTGAAAACCCTTGGCGAAAACGAAATTGACTTTCGAGGAGCCTTTGAATGGCTGGGGGCAAAATGGAACGTCCAACGGCTGCTCTGTGAAGGCGGCGGAGAACTGAATGGCGCTCTGTTCCGCGCGGGGTTGGTGAATGAATTGCATTTGACCATTTGCCCGAAAATCTTTGGCGGTCGCAACGCCCCGACGATCGCTGACGGAACTGGCGTGAGGCATTTGGCCGGCGCAACGCGCCTCAGGCTGAAATCAATGAAACGCGTCGGCGATGAACTCTTTCTCGTTTACGACGCGCTCAAGTCAGCGACCTCCGGCAAAGCCGGAGGCTTGAAATTGTGAACCGCTCAAAGCGGGTTATTCTTGGAGCCGCTCAAAGCGGCTTTCGCCTGCGAACAGTCCCAACTGATCCAGGCGTTGGTCTTCCTTCTCTTGCTCTCGGATATAGAGACGCACGGCAGCTTCATTGTGCCCCACGGTCGAG
>QHOP01000368.1 GCA_003219345.1 Verrucomicrobiota bacterium | reverse complement strand
CGCGTGACGCGCCGGACGCCGTCGGCCAGCGCGGTGTCGAGCGACGCGCGGAATTCGGCGTCGTCGTATTTCTTGGCCAGCAGTTGCTGGTGAGTCGAAATCGGCACGAGGGCGTTGCCGATCTCGTGGGCCAGCCGGTCCGCCATATGTTTGACCAGGCGCAGATTGGCGGCTTCCATCTCCAGCCCGTGCAGTTGTTCGGACTGCGAATGGTCCTCCACGACCAGGAGCGCCGAGTTGGGAACCACCGAGTTCTGGCTTTGGAAAGGGATGACCGAAACCTGGTAAACTGTACTGGGGGAATCCGGCGGCGAATATTTGAAGGGGGCGACCGCCGTGCCTGTCTTGAGAACCTGATAAACTTTGCCGCCGAGAACCTGGGGCAGGTCGCTGAACTCAAGTTCGGTGCCACGTCGCCCGGACCGCGCGAAGTACCTGCGCGCGGTCTTGTTGGCGTGGAGAATCGCCAGCTCGCGGCTGACGACAACGCAGCCGCTGCTCAGTTCATGCAGGATGTTGACCATCATCCCGTGGTTGGCCGCCAACTGGTCATGGAGCCAGATGTTCCGAATCGCCAGTCCCAGCGCTTCGAGCAGGTGGAAGACCAGCTCCAGTTCGGTGTTGGAGAGCGGATCGCCAGTGACGCGTCCATCAAACGCCGCGACTCCCATCAGGGTCTCGCGGTCGAGGATGGGAATGGCCACCTGGACGCCCAGCAATTCAAATTCCTTTTGAATTTCCAGGTTGCTCTGCACTTCCTCGCAGTCCCGCCGCAGGATGCGCCCTTGGCGGAAGAGGTGTCCGCCTATGCCGGCTTCAAAGCTCAATTCGAAATGCTCCAACAGGCTTGGAGAGAGGCCCATGGCGCAAACGGAGCGAAGCCGCCGCTCGTCCTCTTGTCCGGGAGGGCTCTCACCGAAACTCGGCGCGGGCTGGCGCATAAACACGACCGAACGGTTTACGCCGATGATTTTGCGCAGCAGGAGCAGGAACTGCTTGAGCAACCCCTCGGCATTAAGTGAATGAGTCAGGACAGCGGAAAAATCCCTCAGCACGTGCAAGGTCTCAAAGGTGGTCTGGCTGCTTTCAGAAGCCGGCGCTTGCTCCGGGGGGCGCGGAACCCGAAAGCGCATACTCGTATTGCCTGTGTTATTCGGAGGCGTCACCGGACGGGAAGCTGTCCATAAACCCTCCAACAGCGCGTTGAACATCCGGGCCCGAACCGGCTTGGTCAACACATGTTTGACGCCGTGAAGATAGGCTTCCTCCTCCCACGCCCACGGTTTGGCGCTGGTATAAACGACCAGGGGGCAATGGGGCAGGCGGCGGCGGATTTTTTCGATCATCCAGACGGCCTGCACGTTCGTCAGATCGGCGTCGATGATGCAGGCATCCAGCAAGCTGTGGTGCAGCAGGGGGTCGGCCTCCTCAACGCTGAGGCGGTTGATGATTCGATACTGCTCCGCGTTCAAAGCGGCACTGACTGCCTCACCCAGTTCCGGGTGTTGAGCCACTACCAGAATCGTCTTCATCAATGCGCCGCGCCCGCGGTTGCTGCTCGAACGTGAATCCATACACTCTCGCGGTTCGCTCTTACTGGTGCCCATTCGTTCACAGTATGCAATCGAAATCGTGATCGCGCCGCGTCTTCCCGCCCCGATCAGTCCGACGCCATCAGCTTCTCCCACATGGTGTCGTTCAGGAGAACTTTCTCGAGGAACATCTGGTTCTCCTCAACCACGACGCGCTGATTCGGATCGATCGGGAGCCGCAAAATAAAGCTCGTGCCCTTCTTCTCGTGGCTTTGGGCCATGATCATCCCGCCGTGGTGGTGCACAATGAAGAAACAGGCCATGAGTTTGATGCCGTACTCCATGGGGCTGTCGGAACGGACGACGAACGGGTCGAAGATCAGCCGCAACGCGTCCTTCGGCAGGCCCGGACCGTTGTCCTGAACGTCCACGCGGACGTCCCGATCCTTCCCCGAGCGTTCGGTGTACTGAGCGGAGATGCTGATCTGGCTGCCCTCGGGCAGACTTACAATTTCGTCCTCAATCAACAGCTCGAATAACCGGACGAACTTGGGTTTGTCCACGGTAAGCGTCGGCAGCGAGTCCGGGAGCTGCACTTCGACGCCGATTTTCTTGGCCGCCAGCTTGTCCTTGAGTTTTTCCAGCACTCCCGTAAGGATTTCGTGCAAACTGACAACGTCCTTGAACTCGAAGGAAGGTTTTTCCGAGGCGGACCAGAGGTCTTTCAGCATGTTGTTGATCTTCTCGATCTGGGTCTGGACGTTGTGATAGTAATCCTTCCAGAAGTCCGGATTGTGAAGACTGTCCAACTGCACGTCTTCCTCTTTGAGCTTCGTCGGCGCCAGATCGAGAAACGTCTTCACGGCGACCAGCGAGTTGCGAATGTGATGACTTAAACCGGCGGCGAGCAGTCCCAGGCTGACCATGCGATCGGCGATCATCATGTTGTGAAGGACGGTGAGCTTCTCGCGGAGAAGCTGGTCCCGCTCGCGTTGGACGATGAAGAATTCCAGCGCGCGTTTCAGCGTGGTTTCGAGCGTAGGCGGGTCCCACGGTTTGGTGACGTATTTGTAAATGGCGCCGCTGTTGATGGCCGCGATGGCCGCGTCCATATCGGCATAGGCCGTCGCCAGAATCCGGATGATGCGCGGCTGAATCTGCCGCGTCTTCTCCAGCAGCCAGACGCCCTTGTTGCCGGGCATGCGCTGGTCGGTCATCAGCACTCCCAATTCATCCTTGTGCTGCTCCACCAGCTTGAACCCGTCATCCGCCCGGGCGGCAGTCAGGATGCGAAAATGCTCCTCGAATGCCCGCGTGAAATACTTCAGCGACTTCTCTTCGTCATCCACGTAAAGGATGGCGAACTTCTTGTAATCGTAATAGTTTTCCATAACCGCGAGTCCTCCGACCAGCGTCGCCCGTTTCGAGCCTCTGGCCCTCTGAAGATATTGCTAGGTTTTCCGTGGAAAGACCAACAGAAATTCTGCGAACCGGCCCGGTTCTGTCCGCACGTTGATCCGCCCGCCGCATTCCTCCACTATCCGGTAACAGATGCTCAATCCCAGCCCCATGCCTTCGCCGACGTCTTTGGTCGTGAAGAACGGATCGAAAATTTTGTCCACGTTGGCCGGATCAATCCCCGGTCCGTTGTCGCGGATCGCCACGACCGTCCGCCCGTCTTCGACGCGGCCCTCGATTGAAATGGCCGGGGTTTCGGTTTCGTTTGCATACGCCTTCGTCTTCATCGCGTCCGATGCATTCTGCAGGAGGTTCACCAACACCTGGGTTATCTTGTTCTTGTTCGCTTCGATCATCAGGTCCTCGGGAATCTGCTGATGAATCTGCACTCGATCCTTCAGCTCGTTGCCCAGAAACCGGAGCGCGGTGGTCACCACCTCGGCCACGTTGACTTCCTGCATCATTTCTGTGTTGGGATGGCTGAAGGACCGCAGATCGGACACGATGTTCTTCACCCGTTTCACGCCCTCCTCGATGTCCTTGAGGATTTCGGCGAACTCCGGCCGATGTTCCTCGGCGATGTGTTTATGTTTTTTGCGCAGGGTGAACAGTCCGGTCGTGGCGAAGTTGAGCGGGTTGTTGATCTCATGGATGATTCCGGCGCTCATCCGACCGAGTGAGGCGAGCTTCTCCGCCTGCACCAACTGCACCTCGGTTTCCTTGAGTTGGTCGATAGTGGATTCGAGAACCTGGTTTTGCCTGGCGAGCTTGCGTTGCAGTTGATGGGACTCGATCAGGTTCTTGACCCGCACGTGCAATTCGGTCGTGGAAAAAGGCTTGGACAGAAAGTCGTTGGCGCCGGCCGAAAGCGACGCCAACTTGGTCTCCTCGTCCGCCCGCGCCGTCAGCAGGATGATCGGGATGTTCTGTGTGGAGGTGCGCTCCCGGATTTCGCGGCAGGCCTGCAAGCCGTCCTTTTCCGGCATCATCATGTCGAGGAGAATGATCTCGGGTATGAACTGCGCGGCTTTTTCTATCGCCTGCTGGCCGTCCACCGCTTCAATCACGTTGTAATGGCGGTTGAGCTGTGATTTCAAAAAGCGCAGCATGTCCGGCTCGTCGTCCGCCACCAGAACACTGGGGCGGTCGCGAGCACCGGTCGTCTCCACCGGGCGCACCGCTTCCTGCACCGGCGTCAACGCGGGGAACAACTCGGCGCGGCGATACAGGTTGGCGAGCCACTCCTCCGAGGTCACGGTGCCGGCGGCCGGCGCTTGTTCGTACGCCTCGACGGCTTCCTCAGTGGCCTCCGCAGGCGCCTTCCGTTTGGGTTCGGCTTTCTCGCAGGGGAACCGCACCGTGAACGTCGTTCCTTTGCCCTCTTCGCTTTCCACGGTGACCTTTCCGCCTTGAACCTCCGTCAGTTCCTTCACCAGCGCGAGGCCGATGCCGACGCCTTGATACTTCCGGCGGGCGGAGCCATCCGCCTGCCAGAACCGGTCGAAAACATGCGGCAGATTCTTTTGCGAAATGCCCATGCCGGTGTCTTTCACCAGCAGGACGAATTCATCGCCTTGCTTCTCCGCGCGCAAATCCACCCGCCCTCCTGCCGGCGTGAACTTCAGGGCGTTGAACAACAAATTGAGCAGAATCTTTTCGAGTTTGTCGCGATCCGCGAGAACCGAGACCAACTCTGGAGCAACCCAGGTTTCGAGTCTGATCCGTTTGTCGTCGGCGACCTGTCGCGCGGCGCTGGCCAGGCCTTTGAGGAAGTCGGACAACTCCAGCGGCTCGCGCTTGACCTCCATGTGGCCTGACTCCAGGCGCACCAGATCGAGCAGGTCGTTAATCAACTTCAGCAGACGCATGCCATTCGAGTGCATCGTGGTCAGCAGGCCGCGCGTTTCCGGGTCCGTGACCCGGCCGTGCTGGTGCAGCATGGCTTCGAGCGGCGCGAGGAGCAACGTGAGCGGTGTGCGCAGCTCATGGCTGATGTTGGCGAAGAACCGGCTCTTGATCTGGTCAAGTTCGGTGAGCTTGCGATTGGTTTCCTGGAGCTGCTGCCGATTCCGGTCCAGTTCGTAGCGCAGGGCAAATTCGCGCTGGCGGATTCGGTTATAAAACCAACTCCCGGTGATGATGAACACGCCGGTGACGAACAAAAAGTAGAAGTTGTTGAAGAAAATTCCCGGGGAACTCGGCGCTTCGCTCGACAGGCATGCAGCCAGGTACGTTCCCAGTGAAAAAACAAAAACGAGGATGCTGTCCAGCAAAGTCCAGCGCAGGAGGATTGCGGCGCCGAGCATGACCAGATTCAATCCCGCGTAGTAAGGCGAGTTGGGCCCATCGGTCGCCTTGATCATCCAGGAGATGAATGCCAGCGGCAAAAATGCCACCAGAAAACCAAGGAATCGGTAAAACCGGATGCCAATCCCGGTTTGAAACAGGAACCAGATCAACGCCAGCAAGCCCGAACACAACAGGCGCAGTTTAAGAAAATCGGGCAGGTGTTCATGATAAACAAAGTAGTCGAGCGAGCCACCCGCCGGCATGAAGATCAAAGCCAGCACGCACCCCACCTTGTAGTTGTTGATCCGCACCTGCCGCTCGTAAACCGCAAATGCGTCGCGAAGTTCGGAAGGGGTCAATTGTATCGTGTCAGCCATTTTCCGGCTTCCTGACCTCGATGAATATGTTCACTCCGTTGCCGACCGCGCGGACTGTTACCAGGTCCGGCCGGGCCCCCTCCGGCGCCAGAGTCGCGAACTGCCGACCGGTGCGATAAACCAGGTGCCAGTCCAACGCATATTCCATCCAGTTCTTCGAGGGATTCGAATCATCCACGTTGGTGGCGACCAGCAATCCCCCTGGGGCCAACAAATCATAAAAAATATTCATCAACCGCTTGCAAACCTGGTCCGGCAGATAATCAAACAGCCCGGCGCAATAAACCAAATCGTATTTCGCGGGCGAGCCGAGTGGTTTGGATGCCTCCTTGATGAGTTGATTGACCGATTTCTTCGCCAGTTGGATTTGAGTGGGGCGGTCGTGACGCCTCTTGATCTCACCCAACACCTTGGAGGTGTAAGCCAACGTTTCGTCATTGAAGTCAAGGAGCGTAAAATGCGCGTCCCGGCAG
Source organism: Verrucomicrobiota bacterium (assembly GCA_003219345.1). Lineage (GTDB taxonomy): Bacteria > Verrucomicrobiota > Verrucomicrobiia > Limisphaerales > AV2 > AV2. The sequence continues at coordinate 30,311 of QHOP01000368.1, read as the reverse complement.
ACATCGTGATCGGCAAGGAAATCTTGAATCTCCTTTGCCGGACCGCAGCCCAGATTGAAAATGCGCGTCGGTCGTCCGCGCTGCAGCGACCGGAGGGTCTCTCCCCTTAGCAATTGTATCAAATAGACCAGCCGGTCTCGATGCGCTTCAACCGGCGGCGTGCTGAGGAAGATGCGGTTCAGAATCTTGGCGAAGATTGATCCGCCCTCATACGGGTCGCGGATCATCATGTTCACCATCTCGTAGTCGCCCGCGTAACCGAGCGGCTTGTAAAATGTGCGATGAATAAATGGCGCGCACAGGACGAACGGATGAATCTGCCGCTTCAGATAATTCATATGCGCGGGTCGGGCCTCAGACTCAACCTCCTGCGCGGTCATTTCAAACTTTTCCAACAGCGGCAACACGGTCCCGACAATCGGCTCCTGCAATCCCAAAATCGTTTCGCGCTCGATTTGCAACCGGTCACCCGCCGGCTGCGAACGCACACCCAGTTCCACCTGCTCCAGCCAGGCGCGCAAATCCATCAAAAGCGTTTGCAGGTCCGCGATGACCAGCTTGAATTCCGGTCGAATCCGGAGTGCCTTCTGCGTCGCCTGGATGAACCGATCGAACTCCTCGCGCATTTTTGGCGCCAGTTCGGAGGGTGCGGGAAAATCTACATCAAACCAGGAATCTCCCAGCGTCGCCTCGCAAACGACCACCAATCCCGTGTTGATGAGATTGTTGACCACCGCCCGCCCGGAATAAACAGGGCGGCCCGCTGCCAGAATCTTGAAGTTGTTCAATACCTCCGACAGACGCAAGACGAACACCGGGTTATACACCTCGAAGACCACCAGATGCCGCGTCAACCGCAGAATACCGGCGCGAAATTCCATTCCCTGGCTCGTTTCGGCTGTCACCAGGCTTTCGTTTACCTCGGAGTCTGACATTGTCGGAAGCGGATGTTTGGACTTTTAGCGTCGTGGCGGAGCAGAAACGCAGGCCTGAGAGTGCCCGAGCACCGCGGGTCATGCTCAACAACGAATGTCCGCAATTGCGCACTGACAATCTATGCCAGCGGACGAATAGCAGAAAAACGATTGTGTGAATAGAATAATTGCTTGGGCACTTTGAAGGTGGGCGCAAGTTGGATTTTGACAATGGGCGCGCAAGCCACCAGCCACAGTGTGGCGGCAGAGGGGCCCACGGCGTGAGCCGTGGGGAAAAAATGGTCCATCGTCAAAGGCACCTTCAGGGGCGACAGAATCGCGGCCGAAGAGAATTCTCTTTCGCCGCTTCGCGGGTCCGATTGCTAATACCGCAACCTTGGGCTCTCATTTTTTCTTTGCATCCAGCGATTATTTCCGCCAGAAGTTGAAACCATGAACCTGATCACCGGTCTCGGTTGCCGGCTCTTCATCTTCCTGGCATTAATTGAACTCTCCATTCGATCAAGTCCGCTTTGCGCGCTGGGTTTCCGCATTCCCAACCAAGACGCGGAGGCAACGGCCCGGGGCAACGCATTTGTCGCCACGGCAAACAATCCTTCTGCACTGTATTACAACCCGGCTGGCATTACGCTGCTCGAAGGCCAAAATGCCCAACTCGGAGCGCACGTCATCTCTGTAAATTCCCATTTCAAGGCGGCCACCGGCGGCACCGAAGCCGACACTGACTTCGAAATACAACCGGTGCCTCAGTTTTATTATGTCTATTCACCAATGAATTACCCCCTCGCGTTCGGACTTGGAATCTATGCGCCGATTGCGGCGTGGCGGGTTAACTCGACGCTTTCGATCGCTGCGGGACCAACGGTGAATTTTTCTACGGCCATGTTGCGGCGCGGCATCGGCATCGTTCCGGGTGACGAATTCAGATTTCGCGGCAATGGTTTCGCGTACGGCGCCAAGGTTGGCTTGCTGTGGCAACCACACTCCAAGTGGTCCCTCGGCGTCAGCTACTTCAGCCCTACCACAGTCAACTACCGGGGCAATTCTACCGCCAAACCGATTGTCTCACAAAAAAGCGGGACGTCAGCTGAACTGGATTTCCCACAATTTATCATGGGCGGCATCTCCTTTCGACCGACAACAAACTGGAACGTCGAAGTCGGAGTGGATTGGACGGATTGGGACACACTCGATACGGTCACGTTCAAAGGAACAGCGTTTGGCGACGTGCCGTTTCCTCTCAACTGGAAATCCAGTTACCTCGCGCACTTCGGCGTTACCCGCTACCTGTCAAACGGATATTGGGTAAGCGCAGGGTACTTTTTTAGCCAGAACTCCACGAGTGACCGAGATTTCAATCCGATCGTGCCGGACACAGATCTGCATGTGGCCAGTTTAGGGTTCGGACACAAAGGAGAAAGCTGGAATTGGGCGCTTTCCGGACAAGTCATTGCTGGACCGGCGCGACAAATCAACAACGGCAATTCGGCCGACGGGAGCTACCAGTTTTTCAATCAGGCCGTTAATTTTTCCATCGGCTATCATTTTTGAGCCTCGATCCGCTTTTGTTTCAGTACCTCTGCCGCCTTGGCAAAGAATTTATGCGCTCCGGTTCGGTTGATCAGAAATTCTCCGAGCCGTGGGAATAAAATGGCGGCCGCAAAAAGCGGCTTCACTGGAAAGGGATTAACAATGACCTCCGGCAAATCCCGTTGGATCGCGCGAACCACTCCTTTGGCAACGGGTTCAGGAGGCGAAGTGCCCAGGAGCGCCGGCGCCGGGAACCCTGTTTCCTTCTTTAACTTCGCGTAGATTCCCGCTTCAACGAAGCCGGGGCAAATGACCGAGGCGCTGACTCCGGTTCCACGATACGTGGCGCGCAGAGAAGCGGTGAACGCAATAAGGGCCGCCTTGGTGGCTGCATACGGTTCTTGAAAGGCCGGGCCGGACTTGCCTGCCAGGGACGCCATGTTCACGATGTGCCCGCAGTGTCGCTCCAGCATTTCAGGCAGCACCAGCCGTGTGAGCAACAACGGCGCTTCCAGGTTGATGCCGATGATGTCCCCGATATTCTCCTCGGGCAATTCGTGATAGGCGGATGTGTATTCCACTCCTGCGTTATTGATCAACAAGTCAATTCGGCCGAATCCATTTTTAGCTTCTTCAACCACGGACCGCAGTTGAGAAGCGTGGCGAAAATTCGCCACTAGAGGAATCGCGCGAACTCCGTGCTGGCAAACCGCTTCTTTGAGGCTGTCCAGCCCTTCTCCAGGATAAGCAGCCAGGAATAAATTCACTCCTTGTTCAGCCAGGGCCAAAGCGATGTAACGACCCAGTCCTCCGGAAGCGCCCGTCAGAATAGCCGTTTTACCCGATAGGTTTCGCATCAGTTTAGCAAGTGCAGTGAACTCAACAGCGTTCCCATCGACGATAGCTTTCAGATCTCATTTCAGTTTCTCCGGCTTTCACGGTTCATTTCAGGCGAAGTGTAAGGAGAAACCAAACACTCAACAATCATTAAAGTTTTCCGCGGTTTCATCCAATCTGCCGCCTGGTCCGATGCGTGAACAGAGGGCAAGTCGGGAGGATTTGCTTTCGCCGCTTCACGGCTCCGATTGTTAATACCGCGACCCACGACTGAAGCCGCGGGCTTGCTTTCGACCGCTGCTCCGCAAGCTGCTTATCGCCGCTCTCAAAACTAATTTGCGCCCGAGAACCGCCCGCCAGGGCTTTTTCGTTGTCAGCCGCCCGTTCCGTCGTTAGACTTGATGAAGTCGATGCTAACGCGAAGCCGGCGATCAGAAGTGAACCATCCAGGCGCCTTCATCATTCTGTGGGCGCAACGGCATTGGACTGCGGCTCGTACTGAAATCCGCAATGGTCATTTCTGTCAGGTAAACGCCCGCCCAGTTCGCGAAGCATCTTCAGTATGTCGATTCAAGAAACCGTTTTCATAAAGCGAAGAAACGAGGGTTTGAACCTCTCCGGCCTTCTCTTCCGTTCCATGGAACCCGGAGTCGTGTCGGTTGACGCGCAAAGGACCGTGACGGCTTTCAATCGGGCGGCTGAGCGGATCACTGGGCTGGTGGCTCAGGCGATTCTCGGCCGCCGAATGACCGGGCTGCCCGCGTCGTTGCAAAAGGTGATCGAAGAGACTTTTGCTTCGGGCAAACCGGTCACCGACCGGACCTTTGTTCTCTTTCCTGACGCGGAGGAAAAAGCGCCGGTTCACGCCTCCACTTCTTTGTGCGCGGACGGTTCGGGACAGCCGCTCGTTGTGGTCGCGGTTTTTCACGATCTCAATTCGGCCAGGAAGCTGGAACGTCGCATCCGCCGGCTCGAACGGCTGGCCAGCATCGGCACGCTGTCGGCGGGCGTGGCGCATGAAATCAAAAACGCCCTCGTGGCCATCAAATCGTTCTCGGACCTCCTGGCGGAACGGAACGAGGACGTCGAAATGACCAGCCTCATCAGCCGCGAAACCAAACGGATCGATTCGCTCGTCACTCAACTCCTGAAGTTCGCCGGACCGGCCAAGCCCACCTTCTCCAGCGTCAGTATCCATGAAGTGATCGAGAACTCCCTTCGGCTGGTGCAGCACCACATCACGACCAGAAAAATCCAACTGGTCCGCGCTCTCGATGCCGGCATCGACCTTGTGCAAGGCGACGCCAAGCAACTGGAACAGGCCCTGATCAATCTCCTGTTGAATGCCATTGAAGCGATGGAAGAAATGGGCTCGCTGACCGTGGCCACCGAAATTGTTGTCGCCACCGCCCATCTTTCGCCCTTGGAACCGAAGGGCAAGGCTGAGCAAATTCAGGTCAGCATCAAGGACACGGGCTCAGGGATTCCACCGGAGGTGAACAAGCGCCTCTTCGTCCCGTTCGTGACCACGAAGCCCGAAGGCACCGGCCTGGGTTTGGCGATTACGTCGCGCATCATTCAGGAGCACCACGGCCGGATCAGCGTCGAGAGCGAAGTCAACAAAGGCACCACGTTCAAAATCACCTTGCCGCTGTCCCGGATGCCGTAGCATTGCATTCAACGGACGTTCCTCAAGCTGCGTTTGGCGGCGCAGCCGGTTTCCCGTTTTACTTCGCCGTAATCGTTGCCCTAGTGTCATGTCACAGAAATACCCATACAATGTGAACGTTCCCCTTTCACCTCACCCGGCCTTCGGCCACCCTCTCCCCATCCGATGGGGAGAGGGCAGGGTGAGGGGCGCTCCTGTTTCCTGCTTGGTCGGTGTCATTGTAAAGAAGCGTTAAGGGACACCACACTATTAATAGCATCCGCGCGTCATGTCGCGTCAAAAGACGATCCTGATTCTCAGCGACATTCATTACGCCAGCGACGCGGAAAAGCGTCGTCGCGGTCATGAGGCGCGCATCATTGCCAATCCCCTCCTCCGCCGCGCGGTTAAGGCCTATCGCCACTACATCTGGCTGCGCGATCCCTTTGCCCACAACCATCTGCTCGACGAGTTTCTGGCCCGGGCCGATTCCCCCGACGTCGTCGTCACAAACGGTGATTACTCATGCGACACGGAATTCGTTGGCGTGTGCGACGATGCGGCCTTCGAGAGCGCCCGCGAGTGTCTGGCCAAGCTCCGCGACCGATTCGGCGCGAAACTGCAAAGCGCCATCGGCGACCATGAACTGGGCAAAATGAGCTTGTTCGGCGGCAAAGGCGGCTTTCGCCTCGCGAGCTGGCGCCGCGCGACGACGGAGCTGGCCCTGCAGCCATTTTGGCGGACCGAAATCGGCAACTACGTCTTGATAGGTCTCACCTCTTCGCTCCTGGCCTTTCCGGTCTATGAACCGGAAGCGCTCCCGGAAGAGCGCCAGGACTGGGCGGCTTTGCGCGAGGCGCATTTGTCGGAGGTTCGTCGGGCCTTCGCCGCTCTGAAACCGGAGCAACGTGCGCTGCTGTTTTGCCACGATCCAACTGCGTTGCCGTTCCTTTGGCGGGATGAAACCGTGCGTGGAAGACTGCCGCAAGTCGAGCAGACCATCATCGGACATCTGCACTCCAATTTGTTCTATCGTCAGAGCCAGTTGCTGGCGGGCATGCCCACGATTCGTTTCCTGGGCAACTCCATCAGGCGCATGAGCCACGCGCTCAATGAGGCCCGATGCTGGCGTGAGTTCAAGACCCGGCTCTGCCCCTCAATCGCGGGCATCGAGTTGTTGAAGGACGGAGGCTATTGCGAACTGCTCATTGACGAAGGTGCGTCGCGACCAGCCGAATTTCACTTCCGTCCACTGCGCCGGTAAAAGCGGTGGGACGTCCTGCTTCTTCCAGGCCCAAAGCTGTCGCCAATCGTAGCTTTTTCGCTAATTCTCGCAGTAGTGTAACGCTCTTAAATATCAGCAGTATTTCAACGGAAAAGTCCCCCCGGCAGGTAAAATCAACCGCGACATGGCAGAAAACTTGCTTTTGACCGGGTTAAGCTGTAATCAATTTGGTGCCTGAAATCAAACTGTCCTCCTCCTGTCTCCGGCTGCTCCTTTGGCTGGCGCTGGCACCTCCCATAACCGGCTTCGGCGCCCCGCTCATCACCGAATTCATGGCTTCGAATGGTTCCGGGCTGGCCGACGAGGACGGTGAGTTTTCAGATTGGATTGAAATTCACAATCCGGACAGCACCCCGATCTCGCTGACGGGTTACCATCTCACGGACGACGCGGCGAACCTTGACAAGTGGACATTTCCCGCCGTGACGCTGAACCCCGCCGCCTATCTCGTCGTATTCGCCTCGGGCAAAAATCGAGCTGATCCAGCGGGCCGGCTGCACACGGATTTCCAACTCTCGGCGGAGGGCGAGTACCTGGCGTTGGTTGCGCCGGACGGCGTGACGGTGGTCAGCGCCTTCGCGCCCTCCTACCCGCCGCAGTTCGAGAACGTATCGTTTGGTCTCGGCGAGCCAGAATCGTCCCCGGTATGGAGTTTCTTCTCCACCCCCACTCCCGGCGCTCCCAATGCCAGCGGCACCCGCGCTGGTCCGATCTTTGGCGCGGTGGAAAGAAATCCCCCGCAGCCAGTGACCGGTCCGTTGACCATCACCGCGTCCGTTCGTCCGGCCAACGATCCCGTGGCGACGGTGAAGCTTTACTACCGCCGGATGTTTGCCGCCGAGACCATGGTGGCGATGACAGACGATGGCACTGGCGGCGATGCGACCGCAGGCGATGGCATCTGGACAGCAATTATCCCAGGCGCGGCGTTTGCGCCGGGGGAAATGACGCGCTGGCGATTCGTCGCCGGAGACACCACAGGCACCGAAACGAAAGAGCCGGCCTACCGCGATCCGCTCGACTCCCATCAGTATTTCGGCACGGTGGCGCAGGATGCCGGCGTGCAAACCGCTCTGCCGGTGTTTCACTGGTTCACCAGCAACCCCGGTGGAGCCGGCACCGACGCCGGGTCACGCGGCGCGGTTTATTACGACGGCGAGTTTTACGACAACGTGTTGTTCAGTTTGCACGGGCAGTCCACCGCCGGCTTCACAAAGAAGAGCTACAACATCGATTTCAATCGCACTCAACGATTCCGCTGGAGTACGAACGCCCCGCGCGAGTCCGGTATCGATCTGCTCACCAATTGGGCGGACAAATCGAAGGTGCGCCATGTGCTGGCCTACGAAGTGATGCGCGAATCTGGCGTTGCCGCGCATTTGGCCAACACGGTGCGCGTTCAACAAAACGGAATTTTTTTCAGCACGGCGGATTTCGTCGAACGCGGGAATGAGGATTACCTGGACCGCGCGGGCCTGAACAGGAACGGCGCCCTTTACAAGGTTTACGCAAACACACTGAACAAAAGCGCTGGAGACACCGGCACCTCCGGCGTGGAGAAGAAGACTCGCAAAACCGAGAACAACAGCGATCTCCAGGCGCTGATCGATGGCCTCGCTTTAACGGGCACAGCCCTGAATAATTATCTCTACGACAACATCGACATCCCTCGCTGCATCAACATGCTTGCCGCCAACTCGGTTATCCGGAACATCGATATGCACCGCAAAAACTGGTATATCTACCGCGACACCGGGCGGAGCGAGGAGTGGGCTATTTTGCCGTGGGACCTCGACCTCTCACAGGGCCGCACCTGGAACACGCAGTACACTTATTTCGACAACGGGCTCTATACCGATGGATACGTGATCACCGGCGATGCCATCCGATTGGTCGCCGAACTCTTCGCGGCTCCGGCCACTCGAGCCATGATTATGCGGCGCATCCGCACGTTGACCGACCGTTTCCTTCAGCCACCGCCGGCGCCGGGAACGCCGGACAGCGAGCTGTATTATGAGCGGAGGCTCAACGAGCAGTCCGCGCTCATCGATCCGCCGGGGATCGTGCCGTCCGACGCCCGGCGTGATTTTGAGAAATGGGGTTCCTGGCTGCAAGGCGGCGCCACCGTGTCCTACACGAATACCGATCCGGCCGTGGAAACAATGGCCAAAGCCATCCAGCGCTGGAAGACCGAGTATTTGCCCGCGCGGCGCAACTACATCTACAACACCCAGATCGACGGCAAAGGCGGCGAAATCCCACAACCACAAACGGTCAGTTCGACCTACCAGTACACACCGCTGGTGGTGGCGGGAGCGCCCGCGAAGGCGTTCGTGCCCCCGAACAGCAGTCTGAGCGTGACCTGGATCGGCATCCCAGCGTTCGAGCCTTTCAATACCACCGGGTGGATCAATGGCGCCACGGGCGTCGGCTACGAACGTGACATCGGGTATGAAACGCTCATCGGCCTGAACGTGGACACCCAGATGCGGAGCAACAACAGCGTCTATATCCGCATCGAGTTCGACGTCGCCGATCCGGCCGCCTTTGACCGGCTCGAACTGCGAATGAAATTCGACGACGGCTTCGTGGCCTTTCTCAATGGAGCAGTGCTGGCCTCGGCCAATGCCCCGGTCTCGCCCCAATGGAACTCCGCCGCGACTGCGCAGCATGAAGCCAAGGCGACGGCCTTCGACATCTACGATGCGACTGCCAAAAAAACCAATCTACGTGCCGGACGGAACATCCTCGCGATCCAGGGCCTTAACGACAGCGTCAGCAGCAGCGACATGATCATCGTGCCGGAGCTCTATGGCGGCACCCTTGCTGCGACGAACGAGGTTCAGCCGGTGATCGACTTCGGCGCGATCGAGGCCAGTCCCGCGTCGGGAAATCAGGACGCCGAATTCATTCAACTGCTGAATCACAACCCGATTGCGGTGGATATTTCGGACTGGCGGCTGACCGGTGGAGTCGAGCACACGTTCACGTCCGGCACAGTCCTGCCGCCGAACGGCGCCCTCTACCTCTGTCCGAGCACTGCGGCGTTCCGGGCCCGGACGGTTTCACCCAAAGGCGGTGAGGGGCTTTTCGTGCAGGGCGGCTACAAAGGGCATCTTTCCAGTCTCGGGGAAGGGCTCACGCTCATCGACGCCTCCGGCGCGACGAACAACACGACGACTTACCAGGGCCGGCCCTCTGACGCCCAACGCTATCTCCTGGTCAGCGAGCTGATGTATCATCCCGCAGGCGACGGGCTGGCCGAATTCATCGAGCTGTTGAACATCAGCGGCTCGGTCACGCTGGACCTGACGGATGTGCACTTCACGCAGGGCGTGGAGTTCAGTTTTACCGGCAGCGCCATTACCTCGTTGCCGCCGGGCGGGCGGGTGCTGGTTGTGCGCGACCTGGCGGCTTTTAAGGCCGTTTACGGACCCAACCGTCCGGTCGCAGGTGTTTTCACAAATGGGACCGTACTGAGCAACGGCGGCGAACGAATCAAACTCGAGGACGCCGACAACCAAACCATTCTGGAATTCACTTATGACGACGCGCCGCCCTGGCCGGCGGCCGCCGCTGGGTCCGGTTACAGCCTTACCTTAATCGCGCCCGACACCAATCCCGATCCTGCAGTTGCCACGAACTGGCGCTCCAGCGCCTTTCCGGGTGGCAGCCCCGGCTGGACGGATGTCGTGCCCTTTCCCGCCGATCCACTGGGCGACGCGAATGGAAATGGCGAGCGCGACATCATCGATTATGCACTGGGCAATGACCTCGGGCTGCCGCCCATTTCTCCGGCCTTCGCCCTGCAACCTGACGTCCTTGGGGGACCCGACGCTCTCCTGCTGACCTACCCGGTTAGCCTCGGCGCCGAACGCGCTAAAATCGAAGTTCTCTTTTCAACTGATCTCGCCGCATGGCAGGAGGGCGCCCCAGACCTTGAGACGGTATCGATGGAACAACTCGGCGATGGCAGGGCATTGGTTACTTCGCGTGTGAAACCACCGCTCAGCGACGATCCGTGCGTGTTCATGCGGCTGCGAGTGACCGGGCAGTGAGGCGGCGACCGACCAGAATTTTGGTCTAGGGTTTAGCGTTTGGGGTCTTGGCCCAGACGCCAGACCCCAACTCCCAGACCCCAGGCGCCAGCCTCCCCAAAGTGCATCGCCTATCTGGCCAATTGGCTCCTCGGAGCCTATAATGCGCCCCATGCTTGCCCAATCAGCGTGCTTGTTTCTGCTGGCGTTTTGCCTGGCGGGATGCAAACGCAGCGGTTCCTCAAACCAATCCGACGCCGCGCCGAACAGTGCTCAGTTCCTCAGCCTGATGAATGCCGGAAAGAACTATCTGGACCTGGGCGATGCCACCAATGCTCTGGCCATCTATAAAAAGGCTGCGGCCATTGTCCCGAACGACGCAGATGTGCGATTGAACCTGGCCAATTGCTACTTGTTGGGCGGAGCGGCGGCGGAGGCGATTAGAGAGGCGGATGAAGTTCTAAAACTCGAGCCCAATTCAGCGGCGGCTTACTTTGTCAAAGGGTCCGCATACCTTCGTCTGTCCAACCCGGAGGAAGCAGCGAAAGCCTTGGAAAACGCGAAGAAAATTGATCCGATACAAACGGCGACATCCTTTCAGCTTGGGAGGGCCCGGATGGGGTTGAAACAATGGGACGAAGCCATCGCCGCGTTCCGGGAAGGCATTGGGATGGACCCAAACCATCTCCACTCGGCGGCGCATTACCTGTTGGCCCAGGCGCTCCTCCGCGCAGGGCGGCAGGATGAGGCGCAGCAGGAGCTTCAACTGCACCAAGCCAACCCCGGAGAACCCGCGGCGAGCGCCGCCACATTCGAGAGGAGCAAGTACACCCAGGCCCGGGTGCCGTTCAAGCTGGAGCAGCCGGACAAAGAAGGAATCAGAATCAGGTTTATCGATGCGACCAAAGAGGTCTTGGGCGATGGCGCACAGCATTTCTCTGGTCCGATCGGGGTGATTGATGCGAACCATACAGGTTGGAACAGTCTCTTCGTGGTTGAGAAAGGGCCGGTGCCAGGTGCGGGTCGCACCTTTCGCTTGCTCTGGAATACCAATGGCACTTTCCATCCCTATGGCGCGCCTTACCCGGCCATCCCGTCTGCGCACTATTCCAAAATGCTGGTTGGCGATCTCCAGAATGATCGCTTCGACGATATCGTCGTGCTCGGGGACAAAGGAAGTCATCTATTCAAATTCGGGACGAATGGGCTGGCGATGGATGTCTCGCCACGGAGTCGCCTGAGCACCCTGAGCGCGATTGACGGAACGCTGATGGACCTGGATTTCACGGGAAAACTGGATTTGATAGCAGTGACCGGAAACACCAATGATGTGCGGGTCTATCGCCAATTCGGCCCGCTGCTTTTCACCGATATCACCAGCACGTCCGGGATACCTGCCTCGCTTCACGACGCCCAGGCGGTAATGATGGAGGATTGGAACCGGGACGAGAATATGGATGTGATCGCGAGCCGGAAGGAAGGGCCGACGTTACTCCTCGAAAAACAGCGCGGCGGACGGCTGGTCCCCCGCGAGCCGACCCATTGGGTCGCCGGCGCCATTTTTTGCACCGGCGATTTCGATAACGACCTGCGGCCGGACCTGGCGGTGGTGAGTGATGGGAAAATCAGCATCTGCTTCAATGGCGGAGAGCGAAAGGAGATTGCATTCTCGAGACAAGCCGCTTTCGGTAAATCGCCCCCTCACCCCGTCCCTCTCCCCCTCCGAGGGGGAGAGGGTGCTCGAAGGGCGGGTGAGGGGGCGGTTCAAGGTCTTAATGCGCGTCCAGAATTGGGGGTCGAAGGTGTCCGTCAGCTCGTGGCGGTCGATTACGATAACGATGGATGGCTGGACCTCTGGGCGGTTGGAGAAAAAATCCGGGTGTGGCGCAATCTCGGTCTTGCCGGATTTCAGGAACAAACAGCCCAACTCGGCCTTGATAAATTCGATGGCGGCGCGGTGTCGGAAATCCACTTCGCTGATTTTGACATGGACTGCGATTCGGATGTGATTGTCGCCCTGGCGAATGGGGGCCTGCGTTACCTGCGCAATGAGGGTGGCAACGCCAATTCGCAAATCAAGGTGCAATTGCTTGGGAACCGTTCCAACGCCAGCGGAATCGGCTGCAAAGTCGAGATCGAAACGGGCGGACTGCGCCTGCTCCGGACGGTGCAGCGCCTGCCGGTGGAGGTGGGGGTGGGGAAACATCAGAAGCTGGATTCGTTCCTGGTGCATTGGTTCAACTGGCCCCAAGGCTCCGCCGAGGTGACTTTCAATTGCAAGGAGCCGCTCTTCGCCTTGGAATTGACGATTCAGGAAGGCTCCTGTCCCTACCTGTATGCGTGGGATGGGAAGCGTTTTCGGTTTGTCACCGATATTTTGGGAGCAGCGCCGCTCGGCCTGCCCATTGCGGAGGGACGCTATATCGAGGCCGATCCGAAAGAACTTGTTTGGATTGGAAACGAGCAGACCTTCCCCGCGAGGGACGGGAAGTACGAGGTTCAGATCACCGAAGAGCTTCGCGAGGCGCTCTACCTGGACGAAGCAAAGCTGGTGGTGCCGGCTTTAGCCGGTTCCGCTTTTGACACCCAGCCGCCTAAAGGCGGGACTCTAAACTCGGGGCAGGAGGTCACTTCTGCTTTAAAGACCGTCGATGGCCGGCGCGTGTCGCCCCCCAGATTGCGCGTTCCGCAGCTTCGCGGGCTGGCCGAGCCTCACGGATTGGTCCTCGATTTCGGGCCGCTGGACGCGAGCAAACCGCTGGTGTTGGTGATGAATGGCTGGCTTCGGTTTGGCGGGGGCATGGCCAATATCGCCGCTTCACACGACCCGTCGCTCCCGTTTCCATTTCCCGCTCTGGAAGCCGAAGTCGCTCCCGGAAGTTGGAAAGCGGTGGACGTGACTGTGGGCGCCCCAGCCGGAAAAACCAAAACAATCCTTGTGGATCTTGAAGGGAAATTGGAGGCGGGCACGCGCCGGTTGCGTTTGACAGAGGCCTTTGAGATTCATTGGGACCACATCGCGTTAATGGAAAAGAAACCGAACGCGCGGACAAAGAGCACCTTCATTACCCCCAGCGAAGCGGACCTGCATTTCCGCGGCTTCAGCCCGCCGCAAAATCTGCCGCCAGATTGGCCGCTCACACCGGACTATGACACAGTCGGCCCGAACTCCTATTGGACTATTACTCCAGGCGGGTGGTGTACGCGCTATGGTGACGTCTCCGAACTGATTGCCTCTCGCGATGAGGGACTCGCTTTGATGAATGGCGGGGACGAATTGAGCCTGAAATTTACGGCGAGTTCTCTGCCGCCGAAGCCAGCGGGGTGCGTCCGCGAATTTTTCCTTTACGCCGATGGCTGGGACAAAGATTCCGATTTTCATGTGGCCGCAGGCACGCAAGTCGAGCCACTGCCCTTCCACGGCATGGACGATCAGCTCTATGGCCGGGAGCAGCGGCCCCAGTTCCCGAGCGATGCGCTGCACCGAAAATACAACACCCGCTGGGTTGAAGGGAAAGTTCTCAAACAAACGGCAACGCGCTAGTGTAGTGTCCCTTAAATAAGTGGACTTATTTTCCCGGGTTCAAACGATGACAGGATGCCTCGGAAAACGTGTCCCGTCATTCTGTCGGAGTCTGAAATGGCTCGTTTGGAACAATGGATTCGATCCGGTTCGACGCCCCAGCAAGTCGCCTTGCGCTGTCGGATTATTCAGGCCGCCGCAAACGGTCAGCAAGACAAGCAAATCGCTTCGGCTCTTGGAGTGCGCAAGCGCACCGCAGCCCGGTGGCGTTATCGTGTGCGCCAACAAGGCATCGGTTGCGTGTGGGAAATCGCGCCGGGGCGCGGCCGCAAGACTCGTATCAGTGCGACCAAAGTCGCGGAGATGGTGAAGGCCACGCTGCATGCTCATCGGCCTGGCGCAACGCATTGGAGCACGCGGACGCTGGCCCAAGCGCACGCGGTCAGCAAGAATACGGTTCATCGCCTCTGGCAAGAGCAGAACCTCAAGCCGCACTTACGCCGCAGTTTCAAGCTCTCGCGTGATCCAAAATTCCTGGAGAAGCTCACCGACGTGGTGGGCATCTATTTGACTCCGCCGCAAAATGCGGTTGTGTTGTGCGTGGATGAAAAGAGTCAGATTCAAGCGCTGGACCGCACCCAACCGGGGCTGCCGCTCAAGCCGGGCCGGTGCGGCACGTTCACTCATGATTACAAACGCCATGGCACCACGACTCTTTTTGCTGCGCTGCAAATGGTCGAAGGCCGCGTTATCGGAGAATGTTATTCCCGTCATCGACATCAGGAGTTTCTGCGCTTTCTCCGTCGCTTGGACGCGGAATTTCCGGAGGCGACGGCCTTGCACCTGATTCTGGACAACTACGGCACGCACGGTCACGAACGGGTGCGCCGCTGGCTGGCCAAACATCCGCGATTTGTCCTGCATTTCATACCCACCAGTTCCAGTTGGCTCAATTTAGTCGAGCGGTGGTTTGAGGAATTGAGCGAGAAGGCGGTGCGCCGAGGCGCCTTCCACAGCGTCGCCGAACTGGAACAGGCCATTGCTGATTTCTTGGCTGCTTGGAACACGAATCCCAAGCCGTTTGTCTGGACAGCAAGCGTTGAGAAAATCCTGGAGAAGATTGCCAAATGCAAACGCCGTCTCGAAGAACTCAACCCCGGCTGCACCGAGCCAAAATGCCGGAAAATAAAACCCTCTATTTGAGGGACACTACACTAGAGGCAACGGTATTGTAGGCCATGACAACCTTTTGTTGCATATGCAACAAAAGGTTGCATTGCAATTTGCCCGCCGCGCGGCCATGTTTTTTTCCATGCAACCCAAGACCGAAGAATTCCTGAACCTCCTGCTCTGGTCCGCCGACATGCTCGCGCGACCGACTTTTCGCAACCTGACCGACTCCTACGAAAGCTGGGCCTATCGCAACGGCCTCGTGCGCCAGGTCGCGACCTTGCAGGAGCAACAACTGCTGGAGCGCGACGCCAGCACCGCGACTGACCGCCTCTATCGCTTGACGGTGCAGGGCCGATTACACGTCCTGGGCGGGCGCGACCCGGAGGAGCGCTGGGCGCGTCGATGGGATGGACAATGGCGGCTCGTGCTCTTCGACGTGCCCACGGGACAAAACGCCCAGCGCGAACGGCTGCGACGTTACCTGCGTGACAAGGGCTTCGGCTATCTGCAAAACAGCGCGTGGATCACGCCCGATCCGCTGGAGGAGGAACGACAGATTCTCGGCGGCGGGAAGATCAACGTAGAATCGCTGCTCCTGCTGGAGGCGCGTCCCTGCGCGGGGGAATCGGACGCGGAAATCGTCGCGGGCGCGTGGGACTTTGAGCGCATCAACCGCCGCTACGCGCGACATCTGAAAGTGCTGGATGAGCGGCCGCGCGGCGTGCTCCGCAACGACGCGACGGCGAAAGCGTTGCTGCGCTGGGCGACGGCGGAGCGCGAAGGGTGGCTGGACGCGGTGACAAACGATCCCCTGCTGCCGGGCCGGATTCTGCCCTCTGATTACCTGGGGCAGCAGGCGTGGCGGCGGCGGGTGGAAGTGCTCCGGGACGCCGGCCGACAACTGCACACGTTCAACCGGCCGTGACCAGTGACGAACTTTTGTTGCATATGCAACAAAAGATTGTCGTGGCGAATCCAATGGGGTTGTGGCGAATGTCACGCGCGATGGTGGAAACGAAATGGCGATTGTGAACAAGGAGCGTATTTCGTTGCCGTTGCGCTCGCCGAAGCTATTTTACCCTTATGTCCGTTCTGCTTTGGAAATCCTCTTTGAAAAGGATGCCCGCTTACCTCATCAGATCCAGGCGGAGCATTTTTCTTAAAGTGGAAACGGTCGGGACGCCTTGTTGGGCCGCAAGGAAGCGGCCGGAGCCGTCGGTGATGACGGTCGATGGAAGCGGGGGGGGATCCTCGCCGAGCGCTTTGGCAAAGGCGGCCGTGGCCTCCTTGCGCCTGGCGGGGGCGAGATTGACCAGGCGCGCGGGGGGATGCCATTCCGTGTTGTAGGCGGCCAGCTTACGGTCGTCATCTTCTTCATCGATGGGGATCGCGATAAGATCGACGCCCTCGCTCGCGAGTTCATCCTTCAGGCGCCGCTGAATGGGCAAGTGTTTTTTACAGGAGGGGCACCACGTTGCAAATGTTGTGTAAACGCGCAGGCGCGCGCCGGGTTTGGCGCGGGTATCCACGGCGGCCAGAGGAAACATGGGCCGGTCGGTGACCAATAAAGGTGGAGCAGCCGGCTTTACACGATAGGCGCTCCGCGTGAACGGTTCGCCCGCGGGAGCGTCCGCCGGGTTTTCGTAGACGGTGAGGAGGGTTCCTTCCGGAATGGCTTGCGTGGAGGTTGTCTTGCCCGACGGCCATCGCACCGAGACAGAAGCAACCGTCGCGTGAGAGCCAATTCCCACGATCATAGTCGCGGAATTCTGCGTGGACCAGCCATCGCCGCAGCGATGTTCGCGAACGAGTTTTTCATCGCCAAGGTCCACCGCGACGCGCGCGCCATAGCCATCGCGGCAAGCGAATTCTTTGGAGGGAGCCGAGGTCCGATTCCCGCCGACGAACCGGAGCGCGATCATGCCACCGCTCAGCCTCGCCGCCGGCATTTCATTGCGATAGAGATTGAAAAGGGGCTGGTTGGCGTTGACCAACGCGATGTCCTGCCATCCGTCGCGATCATAGTCCAGCACTGCGAAGCCCCGGCTGTCGGCCGGGTTATCCAATCCTGAGAGGCCGGAGATATCCACAAAGGAGCGGCCGCCGCGGTTGGCGAAGTAATGGTTGCGTTCGCTGCCGTTGAGGGAATGGACCAATACTTTGTCTCCCTGTCGCTCGACCCCGGCCAGCCGCGCGTCAATTTGCGGACCGAGGTTATCGGGGGCGCGGGTTCGTTTCCATTCGGGAGAAAAACGGAAGGTGGGGCGGGAGAGGTTCTCGTCAGTGCGCACCATGGTGCGCCAGAGATTGCTTTCGAGGTCCAATTCGGAGGAAAGTTCCTTTGGGGCGGTAAAGTAACCACTGAGCACATAAAGATCGAGGAAGCCATCGTTGTCGAAGTCCGCGAAACATCCGCCCCAGGACCACCCGGCGTTCATCACAGTCATCGCGGGCGGCTCCAGACCGGCGACCTGCTTGAATTTGCCGTTGGCCTCCTTGTGGTAAAGCCAGTTGCCCGCGGCAGATTCAACGAACATCTTGCTCAATCCTGGGATTCGGGCGGTCATGCGGCGGCCAGCCTCACTATACATATTAGAGACGTAAAGGTCTTCGCGGCCATCATTGTCATAGTCGCCCCAGGAAGCGCCCATGGCGAAGCCGTACGCGGTCAGGCCAGCTTCGGCAGTCACGTCCGTGAAGCCGGCCGGCCCGTCATTGCGAAACAGCACGTCGGGACCCCAGTCGTTCGCAACGTACAGGTCCGGCCTTCCGTCCAGGTTGTAATCGCACCAAGTGGCTTGAAGCGAGTTGCGCCAGATGCCAACAGTGCTGTTCTCGGGCGCCACCTCGAAGCGTCCCCCGCCCCGATTTACTAGCAAGACGTTGGGCGGGCCGAGTTGGTCGAGCACGGTGCCGCCCTTGCGCTGCCTGTGTTCGGCCAGCCGGCGCCGGTATTCCTTTGCCATCTCAGGGGAGAAGAACTCATCCGGCCAATCAAAGTCACCTTCTTTGACCTGGGCGACGCCGCCGGCCGGGCTGGCGCCAACGGGAGCGGCCGGCCGGTAAGTGCAGAGGTAGATATCAAGCAGGCCATCGCCGTTGTAATCGGCCGCGGACATGGAAATCACGGCCATCGGCATGTAAGCGGGAATGGGGTGTTGAAAGAAATGGCCGCCCCGGTTTTCGAGATAGGTCGTCTTCAGGAGACTACGCCCGAGCATCACGTCAAGATCGCCGTCGTTGTCGAAATCGGCGAAAAGCGCGCAAGTCGTATGACCGGGGAGATCAAGGCCAAATAACGCGGCTTCTTCGGTGAACGTGCCGTCTCCATGGTTTCGCAGCAGCATGTTTTTTCCGATCCGCACCGTGATATAGATGTCGTCAAAGCCGTCACCATCGATGTCGGCTACGGCGATGCCCTCCTTCTGGTTTACGGAGATCGGCGCAAAATAGGGATGCGGAGGTGACTTCATACCGTCGCGGTAATATTTCAGCGTGGCTTCGTAATGTTGGGAGCGCCGCGCCTTCTCAATATCCTGTGGGGCCCGCAGAGCGGTGTCCAGCGCCTCGACGAACAACCGCTTGGGGCTGGCGATCCAATGAAGTTCCTCAGTCTTCCATCCGGTGATCCGCCAGTCCGGTCCGGGCTCGCCTGGCGTGGCTTTCGCGCGCTGCCAAGTGAGCTTCATTTTGCCGTGCAGCGAACGCCATTCGCCGGACTTCATCCGCGCCAATGCGTCGAACCCGCCGATCGCCTCGTATCGGAGCGTGTCGCCAACAGGGTGTTCACCGCTGATGAGATACACCTTTGCGTGTTCAAACCAGGAGACGGCATCCAGCAATGGGCGCCACAAGTCAACTTGCACCACTTCCTTCGCGCTCGCGGCGACGGGCCACGTCCGTGACTCCATCATGTTTTCGCCAGTGGCGGTAGTTGCCGGGGCGGGACCGATATCCGAAACGCTTACTGAAGGCGCGAACACCGCGTCATCTCCCGGCCCTGGCAGGCGCAAGTTGAGCAGGCCCTTTGAAAGCCCGCTCATCTTCGGACTTAACGTCAAATACGTTTCCTCGTCCGTAACCAGCGCGCTGATCACCGCCGCATCATCCGTGACTGGCGCCGCCTTCTCACCGGTGGCCGCCGCGTTTACGCCGGCCGCGACCGGATGGGGCCGTTGCTCTACTTTCTTCCAAACAGGAAAGACCAAGGCCAGCAGTAGCAGCACGCGTGGAAGAGCTCGTGGGCGTCCCGCCCATAGGCCCGCGATCACGGCGAGGCCGAGCAGCAAATAAAGCCACCGTGCGTCCCATTTGATCAAGGCGCCGACGCACATCCAGGCGGTCACGAAGAGAAAAGGAAATACCTTCGTCCCAGTCGAGCGGGAAGCTGGCGCTTTACGGCGGTGGTTCACGGCGGCTCAAGTAACATGTATGTCCGCCCGATGTGCGTCGAGAAAATTTCAGAGGGTCCGATGAATCAGGGCGCATGTCGGGCACCACCACCAAGTCGATGTGACCACGTATTCCCCTCACCCGGCCTGAAGGCCACCCTCTCCCCATCGGAGGGGGAGAGGGATAGGGTGAGGGGTCTTCGGAAATCTTGAAGAGCGGACTCGATAGGTGGTAGTGGAAGATGCGCCCCTTTTTGCATTTATCTGATTTTTTTTGTTTGACGGCGTTTGAGAATTCTGCAAAGAAATGTGCATGCACATCAGAAAGGGTTCCCGTGGTACCATTGTGCTTTGGTGCCTTCTGTTCTCAACGATCTTCACCGCTCAGGCGCAACTCTTATGGACGGTCGGCCTCGACGATAACGGCTGGCCTATGGGTACCGGTGGAGGAGCCAACACCAGCTTCGTACAGGAAAATGGAGCGATTAACCCGCTGCCGGGAAGTCCCGATAGTACCTCGGTTCCTCAAGGGGCGGACAATGATTACTACTTCGCGGGCGTTTATACGACCGTCATCCCCAGCGTCACCGCCAGGCCGGAATATGGCGATTACACGCCAGTCGGTGTGGTTTCGGTCGATGAAGAGGCTGCCGAGCGCGCGTTCGCCGCTGCCGACAATGATCTGCGCTATCACTTCAACCTTCCAAGCACCCTAAAGACCAATGACCTGCTATCGGTCACCTTTGACGCGAACAATTTGCAAGGAGGCCAGGCGGATACCCGCTACGGGATTGAAGTCTATGTCAATGGTGTGCTGGTCCAGTCTGAGATACTCATCCGTTCTGCTCAATTGGATAAGGATTACACGACCCCGCAATTCACTCTGGCGAGTGTGAACGCAGGGGTTGGTCCTGGCTTTGATAACATCGTGAGCCTGCGAGGCATCAATTACAACAATGATGGTGGTGGTAATTGGATGGGTATCGACTATGTCCAGCTTAATCAAGAGACCGAACGAATCCCGCCGCCGGTGTTCCCTTGGGCGGTTGGCCTCGATGATAATGGATGGCCGGTGGGTAACGGTGGGGGAACCAACACCACCTTTGTGCAGGAAAATGGAGTTACCAACCCGCTGCCGGGAGTTCCGAACAGCCCGGAGGTTGATGGACAAGCTGACAATGATTACTATTTCGCCGGCTCTTATACGACCGTCATCACCAATAACGGCAACTACACCCCAGTCGGTACGGTTTCGGTCAATGAAGAGGCCGCCGAACGCGCCCTCACTGGCGGTAACACCGAACTGCGCTATCACTTCAATCTTCCAAACACACTGACGCCCACGGACCTGATGGCGGTCACCTTCGACGCGCTCAATTTGGATACCACCGCGGCGGATCCGCGCTACGGCGTGGAAGTCTATTTCAACAGCGTGCGAGTCCAGCCGGAGGTCCTCATCCGCCCTGCTCAGACGAATAAACCCATCACGACGCCGCAGTTCAGCCTGGCCAGCGTGAATGCACAGGTTGGTTCGGGTTTCGATAACATCGTAACCATAAGAGGCATTAACCACAGCGCCGAAGGTGGCGGCAATTCGATGGGCCTTGACTACGTCCAGCTTAACCCGGTGGCCCGACCGGTTCCGCCGCCCGTGCTGCCTTGGGCTGTTGGCCAGAACGACAACGCTTGGACTGTCGGAAATGGTGGAGGAGCCAGCGCTACTTTTGTGCAGGAGAATGGCGTCCTCAACCCGCTGCCGGGAAGCCCGACCAGCCCCGAGGTTAACCTACAAGCGGACAATGATTATTACCTGGCGGGCGTTTATTCGACTGTGATTCCTGGCAACGGCACTTACGAGCCAGTCGGACCTGTTCCAGCCAATGAAGAGGCCGCCGAGGGAGCCTTGTCCGTGGGTGACACTGAACAGCGTTATCACTTCAACCTTCCAAGCAGCTTGCAACCCACTGACAAACTGTCTGCCAGTTTCGACGCGCTTAGTCTGGATACAAGCGCAGCGGATCCCCGCTGGGGAGTTGAAGTCTATGTCAATGGCGTGAAGGTCATGTCTGAGGTTATCATTCACACTGCTGAATTAGGCGTTACTTATAGCACGCCGGCATTCACGGTGGCCAGTGTGAATGCACAGGTTGGTCCCGGATTTGATAATATCCTGACTCTGAAAGGCATCAGCTTCAGCGCCAATGGTGGCGGCAATTCCATGGGAATCGACTATGTCCAGCTTAACCCGGTATTGCCTCCGCCGTTCCCGTGGTCAGTCGGCAGGGATGATAACGCGCAGCCGGCGGGCAACGGTGGGGGAGCGAACGCTACTTTTGTGCAGGAAGCTGGCGTCAACCCGCCGCCCGGAAATCCAAACAGCCCGGAGGCCGATCAACGAGCGGACGATGACTACTACTTCGCTGGCGTTTATACGAATGTCATTGCCAGCGTCGTCGCCGAATACGGCGACTACGTGCCGGTCGGCACAGTGCTGGCCAACGAAGAGGCCGCCGAACGCGCCTTCGCCGGCGATGACAATACTAAGCGCTACCACTTCAACCTTCCAAGCACGCTAAGACCCACTGACCGACTCCTGGTCACTTATGACATGTTCAATTTGGACACCGGTGGAGCCGATCCCCAGTATGGCATCGAAGTCTATTTCAATAGCGTTCTGGTCCAGCCAGAAATCGTCATCCACCCTGCTGACATCGATAAGGATTTCACGACCGATCCATTCACTTTGGCCAGTGTGAACGCTGAGGTTGGCCCTGGCTTCGATAACATCGTGACCCTTAAAGGCATCAATCACAGCGCGGACGGTGGCGGCCAGTGGATGGGCATCGACTATGTCCACCTTGATCCCTTTCCGACGCCGGTGTTCCCCTGGGCCGTCGGCCTCGATGATGACGGATGGCCTGTAGGTGACGGGGGGGGAACCAACGCCACTTTTGTGCAGGAGAATGGGGTTCTCAACGACCTGCCGGGAAGCGCGTTCAGCCATGAGCTGAATCAGCAAGCGGACAATGATTACTACTTCGCCGGCGTTTATACGAATGCCATCGCAAGTGTCATCACCCAATACGGCGCTTACACGCCGGTCGGCCTGGTGCCCCGCAACGAAGAAGCCGCCGAGCGCGCTTTCGCCGGCGCCGACAGTGAGCAGCGTTATCACTTCAACCTTCCAGACACGCTAAAACCCACCAACGTGTTATCGGTCACCTTTGACGCGCTTAGTTTGGAGGACCCGAGTGATGTGATTACCGATCCCCGCTACGGAGTCGAGGTCTATGTCAATGGCGTTCTGGTCCAGTCCCAGGTCCTCATTCGCACTAATCAATTGGGTGTGGCCTACACAACCCCGCAGTTCACTCTGGCCAGTGTGAATGCCCAGGTCGGTCTCGGCCCTGATAACATCGTGACTCTTAGAGGCATCGACTACAGCGCCAACGGTGGCGGCAATTGGATGGGCATCGACTATGTCCGGCTTAACGACGCCTCCGCGCTGCCGCCCCGGTTCCTGCCTCCTGTTGTTAGTAATGGCAAGGTGACACTCAACTGGTCCGGTACCGGGAATCTCCAATGGGCGCCTGCCGTCCTCGGCCCGTGGACGACCCTTACGCCAGCGCCAGCCCCGGGCTATTCGGAGGACATCGTTCCCGCCCAAAACCGCTTCTACCGCCTGAATAAGCAGTAAGAAGAAAACTGAACTGCCTTGCTGCTATGACCGGGCGCTTCTTGCGCGAACCGCTTTCGGTTTTCATTGCGGGCATTCAGCAACGACATGGCTTCCGTCCGGTCGCGCGTGCCGAGGCTTTCCTAAATGAAGCAATCCAAATCCAAATCCCGCACGGACGGAGGTCCAAGATCCGGAACCGGCCTCCACCAACTCTTGCGCCTGCTTCTCCCAACTCTCTTTGGTCAATCGGCCGGCGATAAGGCGTTTCCCCAAAGGGCTGAAGACCGTCTCAGTCTTACTGCGACTGTAGCCCGCGGTAATAGCGGGTATTAAAATTGGTCGCAGCCGTATCCACGAAATCGATGTACCCGTTGGTTGAAGTCACGCCGCCCAGGGTTTGCCAGTCCACAAGGTTCGTCGAGCTTTGCACGACATAGTCGATGTTCGCGAGGCCAATAAACTGGAATTGAAAGGAGCTATCCAGCCTTCTTACCGCGGAGTTCAGGCGCGGGACCGAGCCTGTCATGACCCGAGCATCGGCGCTAACAACGGAACCGAAGCTGTTCACGACTACGATGCGATAGTCGCCTTCATCGCCAGATTGGAAGCTGGGAATTGTCAGGGTTGAATTGGTGGCATCGGCAATATCCAGATGGTTGCGCTGCCATTGGTGTCGCAGTATGGGCGAACCGGCTGTGGCCGCGTTCAATGTCAGCGGTTGGCCCGTCGCGACAGTTTGGCTGACCGGATCTCGAAGGATGGCCGGCATGGGAGAAACGGTCAGCGTGGCACAAGCGCATCGCGGGCCGTTAGCGTCAGTGACACGGACGGAATAAGTTCCGCCCTGGTCGGTGTGGACTGCGGAGAGACTCAAGGTCGCGTTGGTGGCGCCCGCGATAGGAGTGCCATCGAATTGCCATTGGTAAGTCAAAGTTCCGCTGCCGGCGGCGCCCACGCTGAAGGAGGCGCTGGCGCCATCAGAAATGGTCTGGCTTTGCGGCTGAGCAGTGATTGTGAGGGTCGGTGAATTGAGGTATAAAGGGACGGACGTGTTCACGACGTTGATCAGATTGCTGATTGAGACGGAGTAAGTTCCAGCGTCGCTTGCCTGCACGTTGCCCAGGGACAACATGGTGTTGGTCGCGCCGGCGAGCGGGGTGCCGTTAAAACTCCATTGGCAGGCCATGGGCGCTGTTCCCGCGACGCTCACGGCAAAAGTCAGGGTGTCGCCGGTGTCCGCATATTGCGTTGGCGGCGCGGCCAAAATTACCGGCGGATCGCCCAGGTTGTAATTGAGTTCGACGCGTCCGCTGGCGCCGTTCACTCCATCCACCGAGATGTAATAAGTAACCCCTGCCGTCGCCGGGAAACGGACGGCGCTGGTTTTGCCGTTGGCGCCGCTGTCGTTATCGCAAGCAACGCAGACTAGACTGGAGAAATCGTTGCCGTTGCCTTCGTAAACGCCAAGAGTTGTATCGAAACCGCTGCCGTCGGTGTTGATGTACAGGGTGCCACCCACGGGCGCCTGGTAAGCAAACCACGATGAAGCACCACCAGGGGCGCCGCAGTTCATGGGCTCGCCGGCTTGAGTGGTACCGCTATAGGTGTTGAAGATCTGGGTCCCGGAGTAGCCGCGCGAAAGGCTTACGGATGATTTCGCCCGGCCGCCAGCTTTCTGAACGGACAGGCTTCCTGCCGGCGGCAGACCCATCAGATCGCTCAATTTATCCACGGCCAGGGCGTTGCGGTTCACAGTATTATCCGTGCGATTAATCTGGAGGTAACTCGGCTGAGAATAAATTTCCCGTGTCCCGGTCATTACCCGAACATAATAAAGCCCGACATTCTCAGGTTGCACGTTGGTCACGGTGAGGACGTTCGACTGTGCATCCGGGACAAGTCCTCCGTTCAGATACCATTGAAAAGCAACCGGCGACGTGTCCACGCTCACGGCGAAAGTCACATCCTCCCCCATCCCTACGGTTTGCCCGCCTGACATGGAGGTAATGACCGGGACTCGATCCGTGGTGATCTCCATGACCCAGCTCAATAGGATGTCCCCGCAAGCGCCGTTCAGGCCATCAACCGCGATCTGATAATCGACGCCCACCTGCGCGTTGAAGGTAACCTGGCTGGTCAAAAAGCCGCCGCGGTCATCGTCGCTGGCGACCAGCGTGAGCGCGTTGAGATTCGTTCCCGTATAAACGGCGAGCAGCGTATCGAAACCGCTGCCGGCAGTCGTCAGGGTGACGATGCCGCTGGCGGGAGCGCGCCACGTCAGCCAAACCGATTTGCCGCCTGTTTTGCCGGCGTGTTTCGGCTCGCCGGCTTCGCGCGCCGCGCCGCAGTTGTTACCCCGGCCCTGGCCGTTCAATGTGAAAACCAAGGTTCGATCCGCGAAATTATCCGCAAACGGGAAGGTTGGAGTGACCACCGTCAGGACAGCCACGTCGCTGTCCACGGCATCGGCATCATTGACGACGGTCACCTGGTACGAGCCGGCATCCTGGGGCCGGACATTAGTGAGCGTCAGAGTATCGTTCGTCGCGCCGGGAAGATTGACGCCGTTCAGCCGCCATTGGTAGAGGAGGGGTGCGGTGCCTTGAGCAACGACAGTGAACACGACGGTGGTCGCCGCGTTGACATTTTGGCTGGCGGGCTGCGTCACAATCACCGGAGGCTGGGGCTGGAAATATTTAACAACCGCGTAATCATAGTCGGTGCCGGAACCTTTGGATGGACCGGCGACATAGACATTCTGCTGGCTGTCCAGTGCGAGGGCCATGGGCGCATCGCCGTCATGGGCAGGACCATCGTAGCGCGCAATCCAGGTTTGCGCCCCGTCAGCATTCTGATATTTGATCGTGACGAAATCCGATTGATCGGGCGCGTTGCCCAGGCCGAGAATATTCAATACACCGTTCAAAAGTCCTTCTACGATTCCGAGGAGTCCGCCGAGCAGTCCGCCCAGGAGTCCGCCGCCTCCGGACGAGGAAGAGGATGAGATGGTGATGCCGGACCCGCCGGTGACATAAACATTACCTGCGTTGTCGAGCACGAGTGCGGCCCCAACCTGGTCGAAGTTGGCGGGACTGTCGTAGCGCTGCACCCAAAGCTGCGCGCCCGCCGAGCTGTATTTCAAGGTGGCATAACCGAAATACCCGTTGCTGCCTTTGGAAGCGCCGGTGACGAAAACGTTGCCCGAGCCGTCCACGGCCAGGCCGGCGGCCTGGTCGGCCTGATTGAGCGGGCCGTTGTAACGCGCCGCCCATAATTGTCTGCCACTGGAGTCATACTTCAAAGTGGCGTAATCCAAGTCCGAGTTCCTGCCTTTCGAAGACCCTGCCACATAGACATTGCCGACATTATCTACCGCCACCTTCGTGGGCGAGTCGGGACCATTGCCCGGACCATTGTAACGGGCCGCCCACAATTGCGCGCCGTTGTTGCCATACTTGATCGTGGCGTAATCGAAGTCGGTGCCGTTGCCTTTCGACCTGGCGGTTACATAGACGTTGCCCGCGGCGTCCAGCGCCAGGGCTTGCCCCTCATCATCACTGTTGCCCGGGCCGACGTAGCGTGAAAGCCAGGCCTGGCTGCCGTTATGATCGTACTTGATCGTCACAGAAGTGAAATGGCCGCTGGAGTTTTTGGAGGAGCCGGTCACGTAAACGTTCCCGCTCGCATCCACCGCTAGAGCTGCCGCCGCGTCGTCCTGTCCGGCGCCGTTGTAACGCGCCACCCACAATCGGTTGCCATTGCTGTCATATTTAAGCGTCGCGTAATCCCAACCGCTGCTCGAACCTCGGGAGGCTCCCGTGACATACACGTTGCCGGCGCTGTCCAGCGCCAGCGCCGTTGCCTGGTCGTCCTGGTCCGCCGGGCGGTTGTAAGCGGCCCGCCACAACAGGACGCCGGCGGAATTGTATTTTAGCGTGACGTAGTCGAGCCCATTTCCCTGCTCCTGCGCGTAGCCGGTCACAAAGACGTTGCCCTGGGCATCGACTGCCGTCGCGGTGGCCGTATCGACGCCGTTGGCCGAACCGTTGTAGCGGCCGACCCACCTCTGGCGAAGCTTGCGCGTCACGTCCAATTTTGCCGTGATGCTGGTATCGGCGCCGGCCATGTTGCTGGCCACAACCGAATAATCGCCGCTGTTGATGATATCGACGTTGGTCAGCGTCAGGGTGGACTTCGTCGCGCCGGCGAGCGGGGTGCCGTTATAACGCCATTGATAAAATATCGGAGCCGTACCGGACGCTCCCGCGGCGAAAGTGACCGTTGCACCGGCGGCCGTCGCCACGCTCATGGGCTGGTTGGTGATAAGCGCGGGCACGTTGACGGTCAATTGCGCGCTGCTGCTTTGCGCCGAACCGTACGGATTGCTGACCCGCACAGAATACGTTCCCGCTTGCGCAGGCTGAACATTGTCGAGCCTCAGCGTCAGATTCGTCGCGCCGGAGAGATTTGCGCCATTGAACTTCCATTGAAGGCCAAGCGGGGCCGTGCCTGTCGCGGCAACGGTGAACGTGGCGCTGCTGCCCGCCACGGCAGTCTGGCTTAGTGGCTGGGTAGTGATGACAGGACTTTGGCCTGCTTGCAAAGCCGCGGGGAAACAGAACAGGACGCTTGCGACAAAAAGTCCGCTTAACTTGTAGCTCATTGCTGATTTTGAGAAATTTTACCGGGTCACAATCAGCAAGAACGATGCTCATCGCTGATTTTGAGAATTTTACCGGGTCACAATCAGCAAGAACGATTCCAGGACACTTTTGTTCGCAAAATTGACACCCGAACGAGGCGTTGGCCCGATCTCAGT
Organism: Verrucomicrobiota bacterium; assembly: GCA_003219345.1. Classification (GTDB taxonomy): domain Bacteria; phylum Verrucomicrobiota; class Verrucomicrobiia; order Limisphaerales; family AV2; genus AV2. The sequence goes on along the minus strand of QHOP01000368.1, from coordinate 2,454 downwards.
TGGCGAACCGGCCGCCAATTCGCAATCCCGATTTCGAGGAGTTGTCCAACTGAGTCGAGCACACCAACCACCATGAAAGGGAGAAGGTTAACCCGGCGGCTTGAGGATCAACCGGCGCAGGTGTCGCAGGAGTTTTTCAGCAGGGTACGGTTTGGCGAGGAAGGTAATTTCTTCACTGCCGAACAGCTCTTTGAGCTTGTCACCCTGCATTAATCCGCTGATCGCAATAAATTGCAGCGCAGGCTGCTGCGCTTTCAAGGCGCTGATGGCGGCGGTCCCATCCATGACAGGCATCATTATGTCCATCACGACCACTTTGATCTTTTCTTTGTACTGCGAATAAAGTGCGACGGCGTCCGCGCCATGAATGGCGGTCACGACTTTGTAACCGTAATGGACGAGAATGTTTTTGGTCAGTTCCAACACGGCCGGCTCATCGTCCACGACCAACACCGTTTCGCCTTTGCCGAAGAGATCCGGGTCGAATGTTACCGCGGACGCGGGAGCGACGGAGGAATCGGCCGCCGGGAGATACACATTAAACGTCGTGCCTTTGCCAACCTCAGTCTGCAAATCCAGAAAACCGCCATGGCTTTTTATAATACTGATGACCGTGGACAACCCCAGCCCGGTTCCCTTGCCAATTTCTTTGGTGGTGAAGAAAGGTTCGAAAATTTTGTCGATGATCGCGGGCGGAATGCCGGTGCCGGTATCGGTCGTGCTGAGCAACACATAATTGATCGGCTTTGCCCCCGCAAATTTAGCTGCCTCGGCCTGGGAAAGCGTAACATTCTTGGCTCGGACAATGATGCTTCCCCCATCGGGCATGGCATCGCTGGCATTGACGCAAAGATTGAGGATGATCTGGTGGATTTGAGTGGCATCGCCCAGAATCGGCCAGAGGTCCTCAATCTCGGTGTTGAAATCGATGGCCTTGGGAAAGGTTTCCTTCACGATCTTTTGCATCTCGCGGATGAGATAACTGATCTGCAGGACGGAGCGTTCGCCCACGTGTCCTCGCGCGAAGGTGAGCACCTGCTTGACCATGTCGGAGCCGCGCCTGGCGCTCGCGGCCATGGTCGTGAGCAGTTGTTGGCTATGCTCGTCCTTGATCTTCACTTTCATCAACTCGACCCCCATGAGAATGGGTGAGAGAACGTTGTTCAGGTCGTGAGCGATGCCGCCGGCGAGGGTGCCGATGCTTTCCATGCGCTGCGTCCGAAGAAATTGCGTTTCAAGGTTCTTTTGCTCAGTCACGTCGGTATTGATGACGAAGACGGATTTGGGCCGGCCCTCGCTGTCGCGCACGAGGGTCCAGCGGCTTTGCACGATGAGTCGTTTGCCGCCTTTGGCCGTTTGTTTCAATTCGCCCAACCATTCGCCTTTGGCGAGAGCGTTTTGCAACGCCTCGAGCATTTTGGCGTCATCCGTTTTGAAAAGGTCGGTCCGCAAGTTCATTTGTTTGACTTCCTCGAAACCCCAGCCATAGAGGTTTTCGGCGCTCTTGTTCCAGTATTGAGCCCGCCAGTCGAGATCATGGACGATGATGGCGTCCTGGGCTTTGTCCAGCAACGCAGCCTGCTCGCGAATGCGCAGATCGGCGCGACGGCGCTCTTCCTCAAGCTTGCGCCGCTGAACGATCCATTCGAGAGACCGGAAGACGATGGAGAAAAGCAAGGCGCACGGAATTTGCACGGCGACAATAATGAGCCAGGCGAACCAAATATGTTTGAAGGCAAACAAGCTCTGGGCCGTGAGAAGGACTGCCGCCCCACCCGCGACGGCCATCCCCGTTGCGGCCCAGGGACGGAAGCGCAGCAGACCGAAGCCAAAGAGCAAGGCACCGAGCGCCACTATTCCGATCTCGACGCCAGGAGAAGGGCGCTTGAGCCAATCCCCGCGCAGCAAATTCAAAAACTGGGTAGCGTGGATTTCCACCACGGGCATGAAGGGAAACCTCGCGTCTCCGGCAGAATAGGGGCTTCGTAATTCATCACGTTTTTCAATCAAATTAGAGGTAATCGGGCGCGCTCCGATAAAGACAATTTTATTATGGAAGAAGCCTGGTCTGACCCCGTCCGGATAATAGGCTTGTTTGTAGCTGACGTGGGGTATAGCTCCGGACGGACCATAATAATAAACCCATCGTTGCTCAAGCTGCCCTCCAGGATGCTGGACAGTGCTCAAATGCAGCATCTGAGCAGCCGCCCAACTCAGGCTCGGCGGTGACCCTTGCAGCTCCGCAAGTTGGTGGAAATGTTGACGGACCAGAAAATCGTCGTCCGGATGCAGGACGACCAGGCCATTGGCTGCCGCGGCCTCCGCGAAGGGGGCATACGGGAAAGTTAGCGGCTTCAACGTTGCCAAGCCGACGGCCTGCTGGCCGGCATTCTCCTCCTCCGGGTTGTAATCAACGCCCAGCACCACCCGGCCATTGGAGCGGATCGCATCAGT